>JAJZCA010000246.1 GCA_021798735.1 Acidobacteriota bacterium
AGAACTGTTTTTGCTCGCGGCAACCCCGTCTGGCATGAGTACTCGTATCTAGGCGCGATGGATGCGATTGCTCTGGGTTGCCTGACGGCGCTGTTGATCTCGCATGTGCAGTTTTCCCGCCGGCTGCTCTGGGCCAGCGGAATTTTCGGCGCGGTTCTTGTGATGTTCATTCTCGGCTTTTCGCTCACAGCATACAGGTGGGGGCTGGGTCGCACTGGGCTGGACATGACGATTCTTGCGGTGGGGACATGCTTCTTGATTGCCGTAGCCGCGGAGACCCAGTGGAGGGGGCCGCGACTTCTCGCTCCGATTTTATGGCTGGGCCGTCGCAGCTATGAGGTCTACCTGACCCACATGTTTCTTGTCATCGCAGTCTTCGGCCTGTTTGTGAAATTCGGCAAACCTTTAGCCGCTGTCCCAGCGTTATTTGTAACCGTCATTGTTCTTTCAGGATTGCTTGGAGATGCAGTCGCAAGGTTCTACTCCGAACCGAGCAACAGGCTTTTGCGAAACCGGTTTGGAGACGGGGCAGATCGACTCGGATCTGTTATCGATCGCTCCAATGATGTTCAACCGAGCCATCTTTCAGAGTCACGGTGTCCACGCTGATTGTGATTTGGACATATTAGCTGCGAAAACGCCGAATGGACGGGTAAAGTTCTTTGCTATGATTTCCACGCGGTGCCCTTGGCTTGCATTTAAGCGTTGCGGGGTGGTTCACTGGTCTCGCCATGAATCGTCGAAAATTTTTGCGCTCTACGGCTGCAACGGCCGTGCTGTCGGCGTTCCCTCGAGTGTTGCGGGCAGACACCATTGCCAGTGTGTCCGCCCGTCTGACCATTCAACCCAACCAGCCAGGACAACCCATCGCGAAGGACTTTCTGGGCCTCAGCTATGAGACCGCACAGTTGTCCGATCCGGAGTATTTTTCTACTGAGAATGCCGCGCTTGCAGGATTTCTGCGTCCGTTGGGACAGGGTGTACTGCGCATTGGCGGCAACTCCAGCGAGTATGCCTTCTGGACTCCGCATCCCGCGAAGAATGCAGCCGCACAGTCGTCCGCGCCGGTAGGCCCGGATAAAGGAGATCATCCGCCATCAAATACCCAGACCACGCCGGAATCCGTCCGCAACTTGCGGCAGTTTTTGGACATGATCGACTGGCGTGCCATGTATGGTTTGAACCTCGGCAAAGGAACACCAGGGCAGGCCGCGGAAGAGGCGGCGTTTGTTTCCGAAACGCTGGGCGATCGTCTGATCAGTTTCCAGATCGGCAACGAAGCCGATCTGTTCAGCAAAAACGGGCTACGTTCGCCCGACTACGATTATGCTGCGTTCGCCAGGGATTGGAAAACGTTTCACGACGCGGTGAAGGCACGCGTGCCGAATGCCAAGTTCGCCGGTCCAGACACCGCGGGCACAAGCGATTGGCTGGTGCGGTTCGCACAGCAGTTCGATAAGGACATTGTGGAGTTGTCCACGCACTACTATGCGCTGGGGCCGGCCAGCAATCCCGCCATGAATATTCAGCGGCTGCTCAGTCCGGGGAATCCGCGCTGGGAATCTGGGTTGCCGAAGATTCGGCAGGCAATGGCGGAAACGCATCTTCCGTATCGGCTGACAGAGACGAACTCCTGTTATGGCGGCGGCAAGCCGGGCGTCAGCAACACCTTCGCGTCGTCGCTGTGGGCGCTGGACCTGATGTTTCAAGTACTCGCGATCGGCGGTAGCGGCATCAACTTCCACAGCGGCGGATATGGCTGGTATGCGCCGATTGTCGGCACACTCAAGAACGGATTCGTGGCACATCCGGAATACTACGCGCTGCTGGTGATGGCGCAGATGTTGGGCGGTCGCATAGTCGCGAGCCAACTGGATGCGGGCGACGCCGGGCCGCTGCTGGTTGCCTATGCCGCAGAGGACGCGCAGCACAAACTGCGGGCGGTGGCCATCAATAAAGACGCCGAGAAGAATGTGCGACTGAAACTGCAGGCAAATGCGTCGGGCGAGCGCGTCTCGCTGGAGCGGCTGATTGCGCCAAGTTTGGACGACGAGCAGGACACCACCTTTGCCGGCTCGCCGGTTGGCGCGGAAGGTTCGTCGAGGCCGAGCCAGGTGGAGCATATCTCCATCAGCAATGGTGCGTCGGAATGCAATATTCCCCCCGGGAGTGCGGCGTTGTTGACGTGGGAATAGCGATGACCGCCTTCGCCAACGTCCGCGCAGGGATGCTGGCTTGCGTTGTATTGTGCTGGGGCGACAGGGTTTGGGCTCGCCAAATGCAGCAAGCAGCGATCAAACTTTAGTCACTCGCGGGCGGTTGCAAAGTGGGCTACACTCTGGATAATATTTTCCAATTCCAGCGAAGCACGCCATTTTTTCTGGTTGCGATTGTTTCCCTTAGTGGTTGTCATGGAAACCAACGTCATTTTATTTGTTGGCGCCATCCTGCTTGCCGGCGGTTGCATCGGGCTCCTGATTGTTCGCCTGACCAGTCCATTTTTTCAAGGCGTCGGCTGGCTCGGAGCTTCTTTCGCCTGCGGCGCGCTGGCGGCCGTGGTGTTCGCCGACCGGGGTTATGGTTTCTTTCTCTTGCTCGCGGACGCCCTGATTTTGCTGGCGTTTGTGTTCCTGCACGTTTGTTTTTTGGAATTAAGCGGGCGCGAGTCGGTCGTTCCCCGGTTGGGAATCGCATTGCTCATCGCGCAAGTGCTGAGCTATTTTTTCTATCTGCACGCGCACGAATTGCGGCAACTGTCCGTTGTAACTATCGGCTTGCTGGTGGCGGTGCAGGCCGGCGAGAGCGCATTGCTGCTGAAGAAAACGAACCAGAAAGGAATGGATGCGCCGGTTTGGTTCAACATTGCGCTTCTGCTGGGCTTCGCCGTCTTCAACCTTGTCCGAAGTGCGATTGTTCTTGTGGTAGGAACACCGACGGACCCACAATTGCCAAACCCGTTAGAGGTGTCTGCGGCTGTCGTATTTCTCGGCGCTGGAATTGGACTCGGTTTTGGCGTGTTCTGGATGGAAGGTCACCAGATTCGGCTAAAGCTGGAGCAACTGGCGAGCATCGATCCCTTGACCGGCATCTACAATCGCCGCTCCTTTATCGCGTTGTGCGAGCAGGAATTGCTGCGGACCTCTCGGAGCGGGGAAGTTTTCTCGCTGATCATGTTCGACCTCGATCATTTCAAGGCGATCAATGATCGTCATGGCCATCGCTTTGGCGATTCGGTGCTGTGCGAAGTGGTGGACAAGCTGCGGAATTCCGTGCGCAACATCGATATCGTCGGACGTTGGGGCGGCGAAGAATTTGTTGCGCTGTTGCCGAAGGCGGACACGGAGGCGGCGCTGATTGTCGCGCGCCGATTGCAGTACCATGTGGACTCCATCTCGATGGTCAGTCCTCGCGCGCACGGCATAAACGGAGAAAACCGGGTCACGGTTACGTTGAGCATCGGCATTGCTACCTACTTCGGTCATGATCCTTCAATCACGATCCATGACCTGCTGCACCAATGCGATTCGGCCATGTATCAAGCCAAGGCAGAGGGGCGCGATCGAATCGTCTCCGTCAATCCGCAATTGGCGCTGATCCAGACAAGTTCGCACGGGTCAGGGTCGGATGCCGACGGCGCTCAACATGCGACCGGTGAATCCCTGCTCGGCACGGTGGGAGAAAAACCGATTTTTACCGCAGGCGGTGCACAGATTTAGGCGATGGATCTTCGTCTGCGCAATCCCCGCATCCAGCAACTGGCGACGGTTCGCTTCGGCCAGGTTGAGATGCAGGCTGGGCCCCAGGTTGCTATGTCCGGGGGCACGCGCCGTCAAAAACAGCATGGGATATTTTTCTTTGATCGGGTCCAGGTCGAATACTTCTTCAAACAGCGTATCCGCGTAACAGAACTGCGATGCAAACTCCATCCGCACTTCTTCGCCAACCGAATAGCAGCAGGGGCCAATTCCAGGCCCTATGGCAGCTGTCAGGTCGCGCGGCCGGCTGCCAAACTCTGCCCGCAGACGTCCCACGCCGCGCTCCGCAATGCGCGCCAACGTTCCGCGCCAGCCGGCATGGAACGCGGCGACAATTCGCTGCCGCACATCCACGACCAGCACCGGGATACAGTCCGCCGTTTGAATTCCAAGAAGCGCGCCAGGCTCGGTGGCGATCCACCCATCCCCTCGCAGAGGCTCTGCGGGCCCGGAATTTTCGTTCACGCAACGACTGGTTCGATGCACCAATCCAGAATGAATTTGCCGCAGTAACCGCAGTTGAACTTTTTTGGCTTGGCCCGGTCGTACTTTCTGGGCAGCGCCGCCGAGCAAAGCCTGCACAAATAGCTCGCGATTGCGCTCTACATTGTCGCGCGAGTCAGCCGCAGTGAATCCTAAATTCAACTCGCCACAGCCCGGCTTTCGAACGCCCGGCTGATAGACCGTCGATACCCCTCCGCTGCGCGTACTAAAGCCATGCACCAGCCAGCTATATTTCGTCCACTGCGGTATGCAAAGAATCTCTGGCCCAGGGTTTTGCTTTGAGGGCTTCTTCGGCGCAGGCATCGAGTCGCCCTGCGGCTGTTTCACCATGCCGGCAGATTTTTTGCGAGCGGAAATGCCGTTTCCGGGGCCGGGCGCAGCCTTTTTGTGCGGGCTGTGGACCAGGCCGCCAAGGCGGAACAGGGCATCGAGTTCTTGCAGTCGGGCGCGGTCGGTTTGAGGAGATTTTTTGGCTGGCACATCTAAATTTTATGCTGGACTCGGGGCCCGTATATGGGGAGACGCGAAAGGCCCGCGTTGGCGGGCCCTGCATCGAGGCTAGTGAAGAGGAATTGGCAGGGACTTAAAGGAAGGGAGCCACTCGATTTACCGAGCAACAAAGATAGCGGGATAGAATTCTGAAAGAGAACTGCTGATTGGAATGCCTCATCTTGCCAATACATAAAGCAAATCAGGGACCAAATCTAAGGGATGGTGATCTCTGGCAGCACTTCCGTAACTTATGAATCAAGATTGCAACTAACTCATTCATAATCAACTAGATTACTGACAGCTAGAAATCTTCAAACCTTGGATCCCTGCTTGATCGGGTATTGCATGGCTTACATTGAAGGGAGCCAATGTGGTATGCATCTACCGTTTTTGAGTATGTGTTTTCTCTTTTTTGCTTGCTGGGTCAATCGAGTTAGACTCTTTTTCTTCCAACTGCATTTGCTTGATCTTATTGAGCAATGCCTTGTAGCTAACCTGTAAGCGACTGGAAGCTTCCCGCCGGTTCCAGTGCGTAATTTCCAGCATCGCCAAAATCGCGCGCCGTTCCGCCTCCCAGGCCGCGCGCCGCCCCACCTCCAGCAGAGAAAGGCCCGCCTCGCTTGCGGCGGTAGCTGCCAGTTGGCTGGCGATAGGTTGTTCGGGCACCGGGATCGTGGCCGGAACGGTCAAGGTTGCGCCGTGGCTGGAAAGTTCGCGAACAATCTGGATTTCGCTGCCGACAATGACGAATCGCTTGCACAGGTTCTCCAACTCGCGAATATTGCCGGGCCAATCGTACTCCGTCATGAGTTGCGTCACCTCCGGGCTAAAGCGGCGCAGCGGGCGGCCGTACTGAATCGCATACTTTTGCAGCAGATAATCGGTCAGCA
>JAJZCA010000247.1 GCA_021798735.1 Acidobacteriota bacterium
ATGCGCTCCATCACGCCGTCGGCAAAAGGTTGGCCCGTGTAGCCGCCGTCAACGAGCACGCTTTCCACACGCTCCAAGTTGGCTTTGCACCGGTCGATGGCTACCAGGGCGCCGTCGCGGTCCGTTCCATGGGCCGTGGTCACGGCGATAGCGTGCGGCAGCCCCTGCGTATCCACTGCGATATGCCGCTTGATGCCGCTAACGCCCAGCCCATGACGCCGATGAGAGCCCTCGCCCTGCTCTCCACGCTGCAGAGCGCCGACATCGTTCTGCCCACCACCGACGGTCGCGAAATCAGGCTGCGGCGGATCACCGAGCCAACAGCAGAGCAGAAATCTTTGCTCCGCCTTCTCGGAATCAGCCTGCCTGAACATCTCCGATTGCAACGCGTCCGATTGCAACGCGAATGTAGTGCAAACTCGGCAGTAGCCTGAACTGATTCTGAACCACTTAGCCCATCTGCGGCCTCTTTCGTGACGAACTTGGGCTAGCCGAGCGAGAGAGCTTACGCATCGCCTACATTCCACTCCGAACACCACCAGGCCCACGGTTCAGGGCTCAATGGGTGATTTGGCGGAGATCGCACTTTCGAGATTTTCTCGATAGGGGCCAGTATAAGTAAATGCCGGTCGCTCCAGTGAAGCAGCCCTCGTTCGCGCCTTCTTCCCCCCGGACACCTATTGCGGAATGCCGATTTCGTTTGGTTCCTGTTCGCGCATGTTTTGTCTTGACTCGATTTGCTCGTCGCTTAGGCGTGCATCGTAAATCGAACGAGGCTCAACGGAACGGGCGATGAGTGTCGAGAGGGCAGCGATGAGAATGAGCGGCAAAATGAAGGATCTGTCCCTGCCTGTAAGCTCCAACATCAGGACAACGGCCGAGATAGGACCCTGAGTGGTAGCGGACAGAACAGCGCCAGCACCGAGCAACGCGAAGAATCCCAGAGGCACGCCCGGCCACAGCGCGCTCCAGGCATACCCGAGCGCAGCGCCGAGTAGAGCCCCAAAGGTGAGCGAGGGCGTAAACAGGCCGCCCGGAACGCCACTGCGCATACACAGGATAGTGGCCAGCGGCTTCAGCAGCAGCAGGGCCAGCAGCAGCCGCAGTCCAATCTGATCCGTAAAGAGCAACTGCGAAAGGTCTTTGCCGTTGCCGAGTATTTCCGGAAACCGCACGGAGACCACTCCCAGCAGCCCGAGGACGATCACAGGGGCTATGAATCGCTGCCATCCGCGCGGCTTGGCCTGGTCGGCCCAACGAACGAGCCGCACATAAAGGATGGAAGCGAACGCGAAGAACGGAGCTGCCACAATCGCCCACACAATCCCTGAAGCCGAAAGCGGGAATGCGGGAATGATATAGGTGGGCGCGTCCGGCAGAGCTACCCAGGAAACCCCGGTCGCGATCAGCGAAGCAAGAAGTGCCGGCAAAACAAAGCGCAAGGCGAGCTTCCCGCGCATCACTTCCAACGAGAAGAGCGCACCCCCCAACGGAACGCCATAAGCCGCTCCCATGCCGGCTCCAGCGCCACAAGCCACCAGCAAGCTTCGCTGCTCATCGGAGAGTTTTCCAGTATCGGCAAACAGATTTGCGAAGACAGCGCCAGCTTGCTTGGGCGCTCCCTCGCGCCCCATGGATGCACCCATGGCGACGGCGAAGATGGACAACACAGCGCTGCCCAGAGTTCGCCAGGTCGGCATTCGCCCGGCGTGAAACCAGATGGCCGCAGTGGTATCGATGCCGTTGCCACTGGAGAGATGTTTGAGAAGAAGTTGCCCGGCTCCGGTCAGAATGGCTGCGGCGAGCAGAACGGTGACGTGTCTCGCAACGCTTGCCTGACGCGCTGCGGCAAGTATGTTTGTGCCGGATCCATGCCATGCGATGTGCTGGACGATTTCAAGCAATCGAGTCAGCGCCGCCGCTGCCAGACCCGTGGTCACGCCAATCAAGCAAACCGCCAACCAAAATCGCGATGCGCCCGGACTCGCAAGCGTGGTGGGGATAGCTCCGCCGTTCTCGGCAACGGGTGTCGGCATAAGAAACCATACTAACGAAGGCGCTGCCTTGCTGCTTCCCGCGGCCATGGACAGCAACAACCAAGCAGTTCTATGCCACGGTGCAATCAGGAACGGAAGGTCGGCAACGAGCTTTCCCAACCTGGACGGCAAGTTGTTGCCAAGAGGCCACAGCGCGTTTCCAGATCGGTCTTCGCACGAAACGTGCATTGGCGGACTTGAACGAAATCATTGGGCGGCTCCTGAGACACGTCCATTAGTTCCAGTATTTAAGTACGGATAGTCATTTCAAATCGCCCCGCGCCGCTAACGTACCGGCGGCGGTAGGATTGCCTTTGAGTATCCATTCAAAACCCACGGCGATGATTGTGCCCAGCACGGGACCGACGACAAAAATCCAGGTGGTGCTCATATCGCCACGGATCAGGTCGGGAGCAAATGAGCGCACCGGGTTCATCGAGGCGCCGCTGATTGGTGCCGCCCAAAGGCCCGCCAAAGAGATGTAGCCGCCGACCGCGAGAGCACCATTGGAACCGATATTACGGGCGCCAGAGGCAGTGCCAAGAATCGTGCTGACCAAACCCGTCGTTAACAATACTTCCATGGCGAGCGCCGTGAAGTCGCTCACTCCCGGACCCGGTGTCGTGGCACCGAGTAATCCTTGTATGCCGAACACCGCCCGGAGGAAAGACGCCGCACCGATGCCCCCAATGATCTGGGCCGTGATATACCCCGGCACTCGAGACCAGGGGAAATTGCGCCGCAATGCGAATGCCAAGGTGACTGCTGGATTTAAATGGGCACCACTGACCGCGCCCATAAAATAGATGATCGCCATGACCATCAGGCCCGGTGCGACAACCTTCATTCCCAGGGAGATCGCTCCGCCGCTCTGGGCACCGACGACCCCGGCGCCAGTCGCAACGACGACGAGGAGGAATGTGCCCCAGGTTTCTGCGAAAAGACGTCGCCATTCATGAGCAGATTCCAAGAAATCTGGCGTCTCCGATCCGTACAGCATACGGTGCTGTGTTGTCGATTCGTTTCGCTCAGAGTGCATGGTTTTCTCGCGTAGGGGTTGGAGGATCACAATCTGGTCAGACAATCTTGCAGGGGATCATGGCATCCTCATCAAATGTGTAGACTGCGCATAGGCGGTGATAGCCGTCGGCGATAACCAGACTGCCGTTGCGTTGGTCCCTGAACAGCAGGAGAGGCGATAGCTTTTCGTGCCGAATGATTTTTGTTCGATCTTTTTCAACGTGAGAATTACTGACCCCCAGCAGCGATAGCATGGAAGCTCTAAAGATGTCTTTTGCAGCGAATTCTGACATCTCGGCGCGTTCCAATTTCTTGGCAACATTCTTTGCCGCCTGTGGTCCCATAGTCAGACTCAGATATGAGGCGGCCGCAGAATAATCATGTTTCTGCGGTCCGCTTTGCCAATTGATGTTCGTTTTTTTGCTCATTGCCATCCTTTCAACCGAGATTGTGGCGATTCTTCACGGCAGAATACCGCCATCGGCACGAGCAGCATAAGAAGGATTAAGTGCCGTAACCATGATGTGGCAGGGCATACGCATGCGAGAACTAGCGGCCTAAACCGGCAGAGGCGCCGGTGATGACCACGACGAGAGATGTTTCCATGAGGATCTCAATTCAAAAGGGTCTAGCAGCTCGCCGCGGAGGAGCAAGCGTGCTGGGCTGAAAGCCGCAACGCAAGTCCTGAAGATAAAGCAGCGAAGCCGCCGAGCTGTAGCAGAGGCGGCTCCGTGCTGGTGCTGCTGAACTCTGATGTTTGGTCGCAGAGTTCCTCAGCGCCGTTGGAAGGTTTCTTTAGCAGAGTCCTTCGCATCCCCCACAGCGCTATGGACAGCACCCTTAACCTGATCTACCTTGCCTTCGTTCTCGAGCTTCCTGTCGCCAGTAACGTGGCCCGCTGCTTCCTTGATCTTGCCTTCGCCTTTTTCCGCTGCACCCTTTACATGTTCGTTGTTCATGTGACACCTCTTCCAAGTGAGATGCGCTTAAACCCGGATAGGGTACGCGTAGTGACGATGGCGTTCGATACACTGCAGGAGCGTCTACTCCAACAACATCGCAAGCGAATGTTCCCGGTCTGCAGATATCGTTCGGCTTCTGGATCGTCATCATCCTGACCGGGGCCGACGCGGGTTTGGCTGGCGGCCTCTTGATGAAGCTCCTGCGGGTCGCACAGCACCTCAGTTATTCCTGTCGAAGCGGTGACTTCTGCACGACGTCGGACAGGTCTCGGATCGCTACCGCATTGTCATGATGGTGTTTGTCGGCTTCTTGCGCTGACGCCTCTATTATTTATTGCTAAGGCAAGTATCCCCTCTGGTAAGGTATACTCTTCTTGCCGTGACAGGGCAGTCCTGTTTTTGCTTTGCTTCTTGCTTCAGGGATGTTCCCCAACCCATAGCACTATAACGTCTGGAGGAATGGCATCCGGTGCGCTGGGCGGAGTAGTTTCTACCGGCCTCGAATATATTAGGCCAGCATCTTTCAATGAGATTCCCAGCGCGGATGCAGCCCTGCGCGTCGATTCGGTTGCGTCCTCGCTAATGTCCACCATCACCGCTGGTACTTGTACCTCCGTTTTGGATTCGACGACGATCCATTTGCAGTCGTGGAGAAGGATTACAAAAAGCAGCGTCTCTAGCTGGTATGTCTCAGGTCGAGCCGTCGATAAAGTGCGTAATAAAATCTTCTGTCCAGCAAACGGCGACAACGCTGCTTTGATATCTCGCAGCGCCTCCGGTTTTGCCAAGAGCATGTCTGTTCTCGGGCCGTCCTCTAACAGTTTCTTCCTGGCCGATTTGATCCCCTCCTCAAGAGACTTTGCTTTCCTGCCCACTGCGTCAAGGGTTAGCTGGGCCTGGTCGGCTCTTTTGCCTACGCTCTCAGCTTTAGTTGCGGCTCCGTCTGCCGTAGTTTTCGCGCGGTCGGCTGCGTCGGAAGCATCCTGCGCTTTGGCATCTAAGGAGATGATTACCTGCTGCGACAGTTCGTCATTCCTCTGTCCATACGGATACGCCGCTATTTCAGCTAAAACAGCGATAGCGAAAAAGACGATTCCGAACGTGTCTAGAGCATGCGCCTTCTTCTTGTCATCGGTTCGATGGGAGAGTGCTTCAAAGACAACCAGCAGCGCGAAGAACACGAGAGCTGCACCCTCTAAATCGCTATGGGTGCGCCTGACCGATTCGAGAGAGTTCCAGTCTGGAAAACTAATCGCAAGGAGCGCCATCGTCGCGTGCATATTCATTGCCGCCTTGACGGTTCGTATCCTCCGTTACCGGAGGAAGTGGAGAAAAATGAAGCCTACGGTTCCGTGCCATAATCCTAGCAGGGCATCCAAATGAGTCCATCACCGAAGCTGACCGACGAAGAAAAACAGAACGGCAAACGAAAGCTCCTGGTTCCCTCGAAAGAGATTCAGGAGCTGATGCAGCCGATCACCCGGGAAGACTTCACGCGGTTGGTAAAAAAGGCTATACCGCCTTCTCCACAACCTGAGACAGCAACGAAG
>JAJZCA010000248.1 GCA_021798735.1 Acidobacteriota bacterium
CGACTGCGAATATGTTCAATTAAAATTCAAAGCCAGAAAGGACAACCCAGCCTACCCTTCTCTATCCTTCAGGCTCATCCTTCGATTGGAAAAGACTACCAATGTTCCACATGGATTCGCGTTTCAAGGGGCTGCAGGCGTGGGGGTATCTTGAGGTGTAACCGACGCGGCCGCAGCGTTCTGCTGGGCGGCGAGCAGGCTGCGCACCAGGCGCGTGGGAACGACGGCTCGAAAGATGGCGCGCTTCCCTTTCTGCTCCGCCTTCATGCTGCGTACAAAGGCTTCCCAGTCCGCAGTGTTCGTGTCTTGTGCACCGATCGAGACCTGGGTGGAACGGATGAGGCCAAGCGCCAGGTTCACCGCCTCGACCGACTCTTTAGCGGCGGCGGCGGCGGGCGCAATCTCTTCCAGTCGCAGACGGACCGATCCAAGATAGCGGATCGAGCCGATGAACGCGGCACCTGCGGGAAGCGATACGGGCAAGCCGAAGACGTTGAAGTGTACCCCCGGGCCCGTGGAGGGTCCAATCTCGCCAATTCCCCAGGCTTCCGACAGCAATGGCACCTTCGAGTAGTATCGCGACAACAATGTATCGCCAGTAAATGGCGACGCGGCGGAATGATATCGATCGACGATCGAGTGAATCTGTTCGGCGGTGGGAGCATTGGAAACGGCCACCAAATCGTAGCCGAGGACAACCACCCGGACGGTGCGACCGTCGTGCGCAATCGAATAGATTTCGTCGCCAGCATAGCCTTCACGGGCAGACGACTGCGCCTCCAGATAAGACGCCAAGCGCTTTCCATCGAAGCGCCCTTGAAACACCTCAGAATACGCGACGGCACCGTTAGGGCCATTGGGATCCGACATGCGATGGATGGCGAAGGCCGCCTGATCGAGGTCGCGCTCGAATACAATGCCGGTGGCATCGATGAACTTCTGATAGTCGGGATCATGGGCGACTGGGTGCTGATCAAAGCGAGTCAGCGTCCGAAGAGGCTGTAAATCAAAGTAGACGATGCCGTCGGCCTCCGGAAGAATACTTGCGACTTCCGGAGGCGCCTGTTTGCGAAGATAGACTGCGGCGACAAGCGCAGCCACGAGCGCCAGCGCGACCGCCAAACTGATCCATGTGCGTCTACGCATGTGGAGGCGCGAACCTCATGCGCTGAATGCAGGGAAGATGGAGGCGGGAACGAGGTATACGACTTCGGCCACTCGAATCAGTCATTGAAGTTGCATCAACCTGCCACTACGCCGTCCGGGCAAACTCGAACTGGAAACAGTCCTATGCGAAGGGCGAAATGTGATTCCGAGGATAGCATGAATCCGTGCCAGGCAGAATAAACCTTGCATCGGAGAGCGCGACTGCGGTTCATTCTGCGACTCGGGTCAGCTCCAACCCCTGGCCGATGGGCAGCGTTACGGAGATTGATCTAGGCTGCGACCGCACATGCGCGACATATCCGGTGAGCTGATGAGACAGGACGTTATCGGCGACAACAATGGCGCCAGGACGGAGACGCAGCATGTCGAAAAAGCGGATGTAGTCATGCTTTTCGCAATCGATCAGTACGAATTCCAGATCGCGCAACCATGGTAGAGCGTCGGCAGCGTCGCCCAGACGAAACTCCACAAATTCGCTGAGGCCAAGCCGGGCGATGGTCTGTTTCGATTCGGCCTGGCGGATAGGTTCAATCTCCAGCGAGATGAGCTTGCCTTGCGTCTGCTGCGCGGCGGCGGCCAGAGCGATGGTGGAAATGCCGCTCGATCCACCGATCTCGACCATCTTTTTTGCGCCAATGCCGGAAACCAGTGCAGAAAGAAATTCGGCGCTCGCGGGGGCAAGGTTGCGATGGCGCTCCGAGAAAGGAACGTCGGCGTCTTCCTGGTGCGCCTTGCGGGCCCACAAGCGCTGAATCTCTGCGCGATGGCTTTCATTCAACATTGCAATTCCAACATTGCCGGCAAGAACGAAGGGCTAGTTTTGTTCCGCTTTGACGGCCGCTTCCGCCGCCTGAAAGCCAATTTTCGAATGGTGGCCGTCGCAGAATGGCTTGTTGACAGAAGCCCCACAACGACAAAGCGCGACTCTTTCCTTCCCGCTCAAGTCGTAGCGGTTTCCATCTGCATCGGTCAGTTCCAACTTCGACAAATCCCCTGTGACCATAAACGGGCCATTCTTGAGTGCAACAGTTTTGATAGCCATCGTTGTTTCTCCCTGGATTTATTTTTGAAGTTCAGTTTGCCGCATGCGTTCTGCCCATGCAATAGAAAAATTGGCTGGCCTGTCCATCGTCGATGCCGCGGCAGGCCAGGTTGATTTAATTTATTCGATGCAATTCGTGAACTCTTTTACTGGATGAGCGTCGGTTCGTCTCCGTTTTCTTTTTCTTCGGGCGGAATGACGACAGCCGCTGCGACCTTGTCCGGGTCCTCCAGGTTCAGCAGGCGCACGCCTTGCGTGGAGCGACCGGCCGCACGCACGGTTTTGGTATCGATGCGAATGATCTTGCCAAATTGGCTGATCACCATCAGTTCGCTGGAATCGTCTACCAGATTGATCGAGCAAACCTTGCCGTTCTTCTTCATGGTCTTCAGGTTGATGACGCCTTTGCCGCCGCGTGTCTGCAGACGATATTCATCGACATCGGTGCGCTTGCCATAGCCATTGTCGGTGACGGAGAGAATCAGGCAGGCGCAATCGGCGCCGCTGTCGCCTTTTTTACGCTCTTTCGGGGTGACCGCAACGCCGACGACATAATCGTCCTTCGCCAAATCGATGCCGCGCACACCGTATGCGGGCCGACCCATGGAGCGAACATCGTTTTCGTCGAAGCGGATCGCCATGCCATCATGTGTCGCGAGAAAGACGAGCTGTTTGCCGTCGGTAATCCTTGCGGCCACCAGTTCATCTTCCTTGTCGATGCCAATGGCAATAATTCCTTTGGACATCACGTTCGAAAAATCTTTCAGCGGCGTCTTCTTGACCGTTCCATTGCGCGTACCGAAGAAGATGTACTTCCCTTCCTCCTCCAGGTTCCGCACCGGCAGAATCGCGCAGACATTTTCTCCCGGTTGCAGGCTCAAAAGGCTGGCCATGGCCTTGCCCTTCCCTGCCGCGCCAACATCGGGAATCTCATAGACCTTGAGCCAGTAGACACGGCCGGTGTTGGTGAAGCAGAGCAGGTATGCGTGAGTGGAATCGATGATCAACTGCTCAACGAAATCCTCTTCCCGCGTGCGCATGCCGAAGCGACCCGTGCCGCCGCGACGCTGCTGGCGATACGTTGAGATTGCCGTGCGCTTCAGATAACCGGAATGCGAGACGGTGATGGCCACCTGCTCGTCCGCAATCAGGTCCTCCATCTGCAACTCAGCCGTCTCGTCCAGAATCTGTGTGCGGCGAGCATCGCCGTAGTCCTTCTTGACAGCTTCCAGTTCCTTGACGATAACGCTGCGCAGCTTTTTCTCGCTGGCAAGAATCGATTCGTACTCCGCAATTCTGTCGCGCACTTCAGCAAGTTCCTTCAGCAGTTCGTCGATGGAAAGTTGCGTCAACCGATAGAGCTGCAGTTCGAGAACCGCGTCGATCTGGCGATAGGTCATGCCGGCTTCGGCGGTCAGGTTGGTCGTGTCCTTGTCCAGCTTGATGACAATCTCTTTGCCCAGCGAGAAGCGATGCAGATTTTCCCGTGCATCCGCGCGCGAAGAAGACCCGCGAATAATTTTGATGAAGGCATCCAGATTGTCGAGCGCGATTTTGTAGCCTTCGAGAATATGTTCACGCTCGCGCGCTTTTTTCAGCAGGAAGGCGGTGCGGCGACGCACGACATCCACGCGATGATCGAGGAAATGCCGAATCGCCTGCGGCAGGCCCATTTCTCGCGGCTGGCCATTGACGACCGCCAGAAAAATCATCGAGAAGCTGTCCTGCATCTGGGTATTTTTGTAGAGCTGGTTCAGCACAATCTGCGCTTCCGCAGTCCGCTTCAACTCAATCACGATCCGCATGCCGTCGCGATCGCTCTCATCGCGCACGTCGCTGATGTCGTCGATCACCTTCTCATTTACCAGGTCGGCGATGCGCTCAATCAGCTTCGACTTGTTCACCTGGTACGGAATTTCCGTAACGATGATGGCCTGACGCCCTTGCGTAATGTTTTCGATGGCCACGCGCGCCCGCATCAGGAAGCGGCCACGTCCAGTCCGGTATGCCTCCACGATTCCACTGCGGCCATAGATAAAGCCGCCGGTCGGGAAATCCGGGCCCTGCACGTGCTGCATCACTTCCGCCAACCCGGCATGGGGATTGTTCACCATCTCAATCGCAGCATTCACGATTTCTGTCAGATTGTGCGGAGGAATGTTGGTCGCCATGCCAACGGCAATGCCGCTCGATCCATTCACGATCAGCGTAGGAATACGCGTGGGCAGCACCGTCGGCTCGAAGGTGCTCTCATCGTAATTCGGCGTAAAGTCTACCGTGTCCTGGTCGATGTCGGCCAGCATCTCGCCGGCAATGCGGGTCAACCGAGCTTCCGTATACCGCATGGCGGCGGGCGGGTCGCCATCGACGGAGCCGAAGTTCCCCTGACCGTCGACCATGGTGTAGCGCATGGTGAAGGGCTGGGCCAGCCGGACCATGGTGTCGTAAATAGAAGCATCGCCATGGGGATGGTAGAGGCCCATGGCCTGACCGACGACCTTGGCGCACTTGGTGTATTTCTTGTTGTGCTGCAGGCCCATCTCTTGCATGGTGTAAAGAACGCGCCGGTGTACGGGTTTCAGACCGTCGCGCACATCCGGTAACGCGCGCCCGATAATCACCGACATGGAGTAGTCAAGATACGAGCGGCGCATCTCATCTTCAATGTTGATGAAGATCATGTTCGCCGCACCTGGACCCGTTGGACCGCCCAGAGGCGTTCCGCTGCTGCTTGAGCCGTCGCTGCCATTATTGCCAAGAGGAAGTTGGGGGTTTTGCTCGTCTGCCATGTTTTTTTGTCGCGAACCGTTCTGTAGAGGGTGAGCCTAAAGCCTATCCGGCGGGCTATTGGGACAGTTTTCCGCGCGGTCGGATGGAACGGAAGGTCTCTATCTAGAATACCGTGTTTTCAGTAGTTTGGTGAGCGCTACGCGAACCACAGGTTCTACGAAGTCGGTGAGGTGTGGTTTTGCAGGCTGGGCAGCCTTGCGTGCTGAAGCAGCTTCCACCGATCGAGGAGCCAAGCCGAGAGTTCGTTCATTCGCGTTGTGGGCAAGTTGGGCAGCAACTGCGTGAGATACCGTTGCGGGTCCACATCGTGGCAGCGACAGGTACTGGTCAGGCTGGCCAGCATCGCCGCACCAGACCGACTGCGTCGCCCGCGAGATCTCAAAGCCCTGCCGTTGAAAAATGTCTTCCATCCTGTATAAAGGCAGGTAATCAGCGAACTTGCTCATTACGATGTAAGCTGGCAGCCCCGGCCTGGCCATGCCCTTGTCGATCGCCGTCTCCGGCTTGGCCGCCGTTTTCATCCGCAGGTTATTGCCGCTGCTCTCGCCGCCCGGACAGGCA
>JAJZCA010000249.1 GCA_021798735.1 Acidobacteriota bacterium
GACCCGAAAAAGCGTCGCAGCAATAGTGCATTTGTACTTCGAAAAAAGATAGTTGCCAAGGCAACTAAAAACGCGAATATGGTTGCTAAGGCAACTAACTTTGCCCGGGAGTGGGTATCCGCAGGATGGATCGCAGACTTAGTGAATTGTCTTCATCTTGCGGGAGAGGAAATCCATCAGCAGATATTGGCCGAGATTTTCCGGAGTGGTGAAGTAGGCCTTGCCTTTGCACATGGCCGAGACTTGCTGCACGAACTGCACCAGGTCGGGATCGGAGGCCAGCATGAAGGTGTTGATCATGATGCCGGAACGCTTGCAGCGCGCGACCTCTTCCAGAGTTTCGTGGACGATCAGCGGGTCCAGGCCGAAGGCGCTTTTATAAATTCTCCCATCCGGCAGCGTCAGCGCGGAAGGCTTGCCGTCGGTGATCATGACAATCTGCTTCATGTCTTTGCGCTGGCGGGCCAGAATGCGCTGCGAGAGGCGTAGACCTTCACGCGTATTGGTGTAGTAGGGGCCGACCTGCGCCCGCGCCAGATGCGGAAGCGGCAGCTCTTCCGCGGAGTCGTGAAACAAGACCAGCGTCAGGGTGTCGCCGGGATACTGGGTACGCACCAGGTGCGACAGCGCCATGGCGACGCGTTTGGCGGGAGTGAATCGGTCTTCTCCATACAAAATCATGGAGTGGGAACAGTCGAGCATCACCACGGTGGCACAGGAGCTTTGGTAGTCCGACTGATGCACGTGCAGGTCGCTATATTCGAGATTGAGTGGAAGGGAAATGCCTTCTCGGGCCAGCGCGGAACTGAGCGTTGCGGTCGCGTCGAGGTTTAGAGTGTCGCCAAATTCGTACAGGCGTGAACCGCCGCCGATCTCGACTCCGGTGGAAAGCTCGCGGGTGTCGTGGCGACCGAAGGAGGACTTGCCGAGCGAGCCCAGCAGGTCTTGCAGAGTTTTGTAGCCGAGAAAGTCGAGTCCCTTGTCGGTGACTTGGAAGCGCACCTCCGGCGCGGCGGCGCTGGTTTCTCCAACGGCAGGTGAAACGCGTCCGGCATCCGGTCGGCCCGCCGCGGCGGGCTGGCTGCGATCGAATTGGATGTAGTTTTCCTGTTCCATGCGATCCAGCAACTGCTCGATCAATTTTTCGATCTCGCCTTCCGCAGTCAGTCGGTCGATGCGTTCCTGGATTGCGTCGTCGAGCATGTCGCCATTCTCCAGCGCCTGGCGCATGGCTTCCCGCAAGTTGTCGAGGGTCTGCTCGCTGCCGAGTTCTTGAAACCGGCTGAACGGGGAGCGGAAGCCGGAATCCAGCAGAAAATCCGACAGCGCCTCCAGCAGCGATTCCATTTCCAACTCGTCGGCCAGATTGCCCGTGTATTTGCTGTATCGAATGCGCTTCATCGTGGCCCTAGAAATTCATAATGGCTGCCGCTTAGTTGTAGACCTTTCGCCCGCGTCGCGCGGTCAGGTCGTCGGGATCGCGTTTCGCGCCACGTTCCATACGCTCGGCGGGATGTGTCTGTCTTTCGGGAGCGATGAAGCCACGCTCTTCATTGCGGCTGATGCGGCGATGGGCCACCATGCCTTCCAGAAGAAATTCCGCCGCCGACACGATACGCTCCGGCGTGTCTTTGGCGCGGATGCCGAGCGGAGCCAGCGTCTCCACCAGTCCCTGGATTTGTCGTAGCTCGGTCAGCATCGCCGCGGCCGGCTGGTCATCCTGCATTTTGATATTGCCGCCGAGATTGAACCATTGTTCAATCTGCTGCGTGTTGGCGCCGGCGAAATAATGGTCGAAAACCTGCGCGATGGATTGACGCACAATTTCGCGCACCACCGTCTCCGGCCCGCGCATTTCGCCCTCGTATTCGAGTTCAATTTTTCCGGTGATGCCGGGCAGCGCACTGTACAAATCGCCTGCGCGCGGCACGGCCAGCGATTCGCCATGCTGAATGGCGCGCCGTTCGGCATTCGAAACTACCAGCTCCATGGTGCTGATGGGCAGCCGCTGGCTTACGCCGCTGCGGCGATCGACCTTCTTATCTTCTCGCGCAGTAAAGGCAATTTGCTCGACGATGGAGCGAATGTAGCCAGGAATTTCGGTCTTCATCAGGCCGCGTTCGGTCCAGGCCTCCTGGCTGGTGATGGCGATGCCTTCCACCAGCGTGAGCGGATAATGGGTGCGGATTTCCGATCCGATGCGGTCTTTCAACGGCGTGACAATCTTGCCGCGCGCGGTGTAATCCTCCGGGTTGGCGCTGAAGATGAGGGCCACGTCGAGCGCCAGGCGAACGGGGTGCCCTTTGATCTGGACGTCGCCCTCCTGCATGATGTTGAACAGCGCGACCTGGATTTTACCAGCCAGATCGGGCAGTTCATTCAGCGCGAAGATGCCGCGATTGGCGCGCGGCAGCAGACCGTAGTGAATATTCAATTCGCTCGACAGATGCTGGCCGCTGCGTGCCGCTTTGATGGGGTCGAGATCGCCGATCAGGTCGGCGACGGTGACGTCGGGCGTGGCGAGTTTCTCCACGTAGCGTTGCTCGCGCGGAAGCCACGCAATGGCCGTGGAGTCGCCGTGTTCCGCAATGCGATCTTTGCAGGCCCGGCACAAGGGCGCGTACGGATTGTCGCGGATTTCGCAGCCGGCAATATAGGGAATGGTTTCATCGAGCAGGGTTGTGAGGGCCCGTAAAATGCGGCTCTTCGCTTGTCCGCGCAGGCCCAGCAGGATAAAGTTATGCCGCGACAGAACTGCATTCACGATCTGCGGAACCACGGTGTCGTCATAGCCGACGATACCCGGGAACAACACGTCTTTGGCGCGCAGTCGCTCAATCAGATGCTGGCGCATCTCGTCTTTCACGGTGCGCCGGGCCAGCCGCGCTTCAGAGAAGAGAGTGCTGCGTCGCAACTCGCCCAGGGTTGCGGGAAGTTGTGATGAATTCGACATGCCTGTCCCCCTTGCGTCTTAGACGGGTATTCGTCGGGAATGATTCTTTCTTCTTTCGATGCCGCTTTACCCCGTCACGAACGGGTACGGGCGCCAATCGAGCGGCCTCGTTTCACCAGGCAGCAAGGGAGGTCAATGTATCCGAAGTGCAGCGCATGCAATCGCAGATCATCCAAGGGCCGAACCGTAGCGCGCGGATCCAAGCGCGCGCTACATGACGAAACCATTGCTTGCGGCCGTCTTTGAGGCCATGGAGCCGCGTTGCAGCTTGGGCAGGATCGAGTGATAAAACCCCATCAGCCTGGCGGTACGCTCACCGTCGGAGTGGAGGTGCAGCAGTTCCTGCTTGAATTCCAGGTCTGCCGGAATGGCAGAGGCCAGCAGGAAGGCTACCGGCTGGTTCAGGTCCAACTGCGGAAACTCAGTGGCAGCGCTTCCAGACATCTCCATCATTTCCATGTGCAGGGCGGCGCATTGCTCGCGATCACGGCGCGTGGAAGACGGTTCCCGGTCATGGAGAAAGTCCACCTCCGCCTGCAAAAAACTTCGTCCTTCCAGCAACGATTCAATTTCAAAACGGCGCTCGCCGCGGCAAAGGATGTCCAGGCGCCCGTCGGGATAGCGGTGCATCACAGTGATAATTTTCGCTGTGCATCCAACAATCGCGAGCCCCTCTCGCCGGGCCCGCACCATTCCGAATTCACCCTGGCGCTGGAGGCATTCCCCGATCATTTCTTTGTATCGATCTTCAAATATATGCAGCGACAGGGCTGCGCCGGGGAACAAGACCAGGTCGAGCGGGAATAGCGGGATCTTCATTCTTTCTCCAACTTGATTCAATTCAGGCTCTGCGAGCCCTGATTTGTCAGTTCCTCCAGCATTCCCTCCATCTCTGCCAAGGCATGCTGGTTGCCAGTACGGCGGGCGGATTCGATGCCAGCACGCAGGCGAATCTCGGCCTGCCGAGCGTCGCCGCTGGCCATCAATGCCTGCGCAGCCATTTGATAGCCGGCCGTGTAATCGGGGTGCAGACGCTGCAAGGCATCAAACTGCTCCATCGCCAAAACAGGTTCGCCTCGCTGCGCGTACTCGATCGCCAGTCCGTAGCGAGCAAACGCATTCCCCGGATCCTGCGCCAGAATTTCTATGAATGCCGCCACTTTGTCTACGCTCATCATCCCCCGAGAGAAAGAAACTTTGTTGGGCTACCGCCCGTACTCTTCCACCTTACGGCGTCATGCGGTGCATCTCAAGCGATCGCCCCGCAAAAACTTTCGCAGCGTAAAATAAAAGTTCCCTTTGCGGTGGCGTCCTCACGTAGCAGTCAGACGCAATCCAAACCAAGTGTTTCACCAAGGCGCAAACAGGAGCAGCAGCCATGAAAGAGTTCGCTACATCTTCGCTTCAGACACGCCCCGTATCCGAGTCGCAGTCAGAAATGACGGAATTGATATTGCCGAACGATACGAATCCCCTGGGCCATCTGCTGGGCGGTCGTTTGATGCAGTTTATTGATCTGGTTGCCGCCATGGCGGCATATCGTCATGCGCGCGCGAATGTTGTCACGGCGTCGATGGAACACATTGATTTTATTGCGCCTGTGCATGTCGGCGATCTGGTGATTCTGAAGGCATCTGTCAATCGTGCCTTCAAGACATCGATGGAAGTTGGAGTGAAGGCTTGGGTAGAGAATGCGATCGCGGGCTCTCGACATCATATCGCCTCGGCGTATCTCACCTTCGTCGCGATCGATTCCAACGGGCGGCGGGTACCAGTTCCCCCCTTGACCCTGGAGAGCCCAGAGGAAGAGCGCCGGTTTGACGATGCAGGGCGGCGGCGCGAACGGCGCGAGCAGGAAAAGGAACGCAAGCGGCAGAACCGCGCTGCGCTTGAAACCATCAGCTAAATTTTTCGTGGCGCGGCGGCATGTTCGTCGATTTGCATCGCAAAAGAAACCCGCGGTCATTGCAACCTCTCGCAACGTGCCGCCGTACAAGTTGAGCAAGGAGTCGAAAACACATGGGACACATGGGACAAGGACCTGAAGGACCGCAACCGCTGCCGGGCATTCGCCATATCGTTGCTGTCGGCTCCGGCAAAGGCGGGGTGGGCAAGACCACGATCGCCGTCAATCTGGCGATTGCATTGGCTCGTCTGGGCAATCGCGTGGGACTGCTGGATGCGGACGTCTATGGACCGAACGTGCCGCTGATGATGGGCAGCCGGCAGCAGCCGCGGGTGCTTGAAGGCAACCGCATCGAGCCGCTGGAGGCCCATGGGGTGAAGCTGATTTCCATTGGGTCCATTTCTCCGGGCGACAAACCGCTGGTGATGCGCGGGCCGATGCTGCATCAGATCATCCGCCAGTTTCTGCATCAGGTGCAGTGGGGCGAACTGGATTTTCTCATCGTCGATCTGCCGCCAGGCACGGGCGACGTCGTCATTTCCCTGGTGCAGACAGTTCCGCTGACCGGCGCCGTCGTCGTTTCCACGCCTTCCGATGTGGCACTGCAGGATGGCCGCAAGGCGATTGAAATGTTCCGTCAGGTGAAGGTGGATGTGCTGGGCATCGTCGAGAATATGAGCTTCTTCACCTGTCCG
>JAJZCA010000250.1 GCA_021798735.1 Acidobacteriota bacterium
AGTGCAGACAGTTCCGCTGACCGGTGCCGTCGTCGTTTCCACGCCTTCCGATGTGGCACTGCAGGATGGCCGCAAGGCGATTGAAATGTTCCGTCAGGTGAAGGTGGATGTGCTGGGCATCGTCGAGAATATGAGCTTCTTCACCTGTCCGCATTGTCATCACGAAATCGACGTTTTTTCCAAGGGCGGCGTAGAAAGCACGGCGCGGGAGTATCAAATTGCTTTCCTCGGCTCGATCGCACTTGATCCGGAGATTCGATCCGGAGGCGATCGCGGATTGCCGATTTCGCTGGCCGGAGATCTTTCAGAGCAGGCGGCGCCTTTCTACAAGATCGCGCGCCAGCTGGCGGAACGGGCGCAGGAGCATGCTTTGAAAGAAACCAACGTTCTAGAAATTCGTTAGCAGAATTTCCTATCACCGAATCGCGCTTTAGGCACTGCTCATGATTCTTCCCTTCGTTAGGGAATTTTTTGCGGACCTCGATAAGTCCCCCGGCATCGATCGCGTGCGGCCATCCCTGGTCAGCGGCGTGGGGCGTCGTCGTGTCTCCGGACTGACGGCGACGGCGCGGGCGCTGTATCTGCCGCTGCTGGCCCGCATCTCGAAGGTGCCGGTCTTCGTGGTGGTCGCCGACAATCGCGCCGCGGAGGCGTTGCAGATGACGGTGCAGGCGGCCTGCGATCTGACGGGCGAACTGGATCGAAGCACTGTAGTACGTCTGCCGGCACATGACGTGTTGCCATTTGAAAACCTTTCGCCGCATCCCGATATTCAGGAACAGCGCGCGGTTACGCTGTGGAAGATTGCACGCGGCGCAGCCCGGCTCATCATCCTGCCGGTCGAGTCGGCGTGCTATCGCATCTTTGCAGCCGAGCATTACGCCAATCTGGCTTGTACGTTGCGTCGTGGCGAGGAGGCTGATCCTGAAACCCTGGTCGCACATCTGGCCAGCGTGGGCTACCAGCCGGTTGACATGGTGGAGATGCGCGGGCAGTACGCATTGCGCGGCGGTATCTTCGACATTTATCCGCCGGAGATGGATGGACCGCTTCGCATTGAATTCCTCGGCGATGAGATTGAGTCGATGCGAAAATTCGATCCGGAAACGCAGCGTTCGTCTGCGCCGGTGGATGAAGCGATTCTGCTGCCGTTGACGGAAACGCCGATGACGAATGCGTTGCTGTCGCGTGTGCATACGCGACTGAGCGGGCAGCGCCTGGAAGGGGAAAATGAGTCGCTGCAAGAAGCGATGGAAGCGGAAGGGACAAATGTTTTTCCGGGTTGGGAGTTTTTTGCGGTCGCTGCCTCAGGACAGCGCCAAACGATTTTCGACCTGATTCCCAAATGTCGCATCTTTGTTGAAGAGCCGGGCATGGTGCAAAACCAGATGGATCGCTGGTGGAACAAGGTAGAGCAGCGTCATGAGCGCAGCGGTATCGATACTTTGTTTGCGCCTGCGGATTTGTATTTGACGCCATGGCAATGGCAGGCTCGCGTCGCGGAAGCCCCTGGGCTAGACCTGGATCAGCTCGGCGCTGTCGATGTACTCGATACCGACACTACATCGCTCGGCGAGATCGAAATTCCAACGCGGCCCACGCTTCGATTGCACGGATCGATTCCGGCGCTAGTGGAACAATTGCAGGCTTTGGCGGCGCAGGAGACGCGCACCGTGCTGGCCGCGGCCAACCAGGGCGAAGTGGAGCGGCTGGCCAGCATTCTGCAGGAGTATGGAATTTCGTATCGCATTGGCAGCCGCAGCCAACACACCGGCAGCGAGACGATGTATGACGAGACGAGTTACTTGCGCGGCGACATGCGCGCTCCCGTCATTGTGCGGACGGAGATTTCAAACGGCGTGGTGTTGGAAGAAGCACGTCTGGTTGTCTTTGGCGCGAACGATCTTTCCGACGAGGCCGACGTCGCGGCGCGTCCCGTCATACGCAAATCAAAATCGAATACGGCCGCATTCATTTCCGACTTTCGCGATCTCACGATTGGCGATTACGTAGTCCACGTCGATCATGGCATCGCTCGCTATCTCGGCTTGAAAGAAATTTCGCAGGATGGAATGCATGTCGAGTTCATGATCCTGGAATTTGCCGAAGCGGCGCGACTGTATGTCCCGCTGACGCGGCTCGACCTGATACAGAAATACCGCTCGACCGATACCGGACCCGCTCCTGTGCTGCACCGCCTGGGCAGCGCGCAATGGACGCGCACCAAGGCGCGCGTGAAAAAGGCCATGGCGGACATGGCGGACGAATTGCTCAAGCTATACGCCATACGCAAGGCCGCACAAGGCAATGCTTTTTCCGCTGACAATCAGTTCCAGCGCGAATTTGAAGACGCGTTCGACTTCAACGAGACGGACGATCAGATTACGTCGATTGCCGACATCAAGCGCGACATGGAATCGACGATGCCGATGGACCGTCTGCTGGTCGGCGATGTGGGCTACGGCAAAACGGAGGTGGCGATGCGCGCCGCCTTCAAGGCGGTGCAGGATAGCAAGCAGGTTGCCGTTTTGACGCCAACCACAGTGCTTTGCTTCCAACATTTCGAAACCTTCAAGCGCCGCTTCGCCGCGTTTCCCGTGCACATCGAGATGATCTCGCGTTTTCGCTCACCGAAAGAGCAGAAAGCGATTCTGGAAAAGGTAGAGCAGGGCAAAGTCGATATCCTCATCGGCACGCATCGGCTGCTGTCGAAAGATTTGAAGTTTCAGGACCTCGGATTGCTGATCGTAGACGAAGAACAGCGCTTTGGCGTGCGGCATAAAGAGCGGCTGAAGCAGATGCGGCGGGAGATCGACGTGCTGGCCATGTCGGCCACGCCGATTCCGCGCACGCTGCACATGTCCCTGGTGGGACTGCGCGACATGAGCGTGATTGAGACGCCGCCGAAGGACCGCATGGCGATCCAAACCGTGGTGGCGAAGTACGATGAGAAATTGATTCGCTCTGCGATTGAAGTGGAACTGGAGCGTGGAGGGCAAATTTATTTCGTCCACAACCGTGTTGAAAATATTTACGAAATTGCCGCGCGGCTGCAGGAACTGACGCCGCAGGCACGCGTTGGCGTAGGCCACGGACAAATGGGAGAAGCGGAACTGGAGCGGGTGATGCTGGCGTTTATGCATCACGAATACGACGTGCTGGTCGCGACCACCATCATTGAAAATGGTCTCGACATTCCGCTTGCGAATACCATTCTGATCAACCGCGCGGATCGCCATGGGCTATCGGAGCTGTATCAGTTGCGCGGTCGGGTGGGCCGTTCGAATCGCCGTGCGTATGCATACTTGCTGATTCCACAGGACCGGGAACTGACCGACATTGCGCGGCGCAGGCTGGCGGCGCTGAAGGAGTTTTCCGATCTTGGCGCGGGCTTCAAAATCGCGGCACTGGACCTGGAATTGCGCGGCGCGGGCAACATGTTGGGGGGCGAGCAGAGCGGCCATATCGAAGCTGTTGGATTTGAGCTGTACACCACCATGTTGGAGCAGGCGGTGCGCGAGCTGAAAGGTGAAGACCAGGCGGAGCGGCCATCGGTGCAGCTGAACCTCGGCATTTCGCTGCGTATCGACGCCAGCTACATTGAAGAGGAAAATCAGCGGCTCCGCATGTACAAGCGCATCGCCAGCGCGGAAAACGAAAGCGCCATCGAAGACATCCTGGCGGAGATGCAGGATCGTTACGGTACCATGCCGGAGCCGGTGGAATTGCTGGTGACAGCCGGACGCCTGCGACTGCTATGCGAACAGACCGGCGTGACGCAGATGGATCGCAAGGGGCAGATAGTCAGTGTTCGATTTACAGAAACTGCCAGTATCGATCCGGAAAAGTTGATGCAACTGGTGGCCCGCAACGCCAAGCGCGGCGCTCAATTCACTCCGCAGGGGGTGTTGCGCGTTCCTGTGAAAGCGACTGTGCCGACCGAGGTGCTGGCGGAATTGCGGCGGCTGATTGAAACCCTCGCAACTCCGCCGATTGTGAACTCCTCGGCAAAAGAAGTCGGTAGCCAGTCGGTGCGCTAGTTATTGCGCGACGACTGGAACCCACACATCGGTCGTGTCCCAGCGGACATGCAACTGGGTTTGGTTGCCGTGCGTCTTCTCGAAGCTGATACTCATCTTCTCCTGCGGCTGGGGCAGTGTGCCTTTCTGCATGTCCACACGGGCCAGATCTTGCGACTCGTTGTAGACAGTTCCCCATTGTCCGGTCTGCTTGTTGACGATGAGTTTCCAGGTTGTCTCCGAAGGCAGCGTGTATAGCGTGTAGGTGCCGGCTGGAACGGTGGCGGCGCCAATTTTTAGATCCACCGCGGTCTTCAATGTGGTGGCGGGGTTCGCGCCGGTGCGCCACACCTTGTCGTACGGAACGAGGCCGCCAAAGATTTTGCGCCCGCGCATGGACGGGGTGTTGTAATCGATGGTGACCGGTTTGCCGCCCAACTCCACGCTGGCCTTGGCCGGCGGACTGAGCATGGGCTTCTTTGCCGCACCCGAGGACATTTGCGCCAGGCCGGCGGGCAAAAGGGCCACGCTGGCGGCGATAGTCAAAACACTTGCGAGAATCTTCATTGGGAGTTCCTCCTGAACGTAGCAACGTGGCAATACGCCAGCCGCATGATCAGTCTCTGACCGGAAAACGCTTCTGTCAAAGAGGGGGGCCGGATCGTCGATCCCCGCGCGCATCCGATATACTGCCGTATTCCCCCTATCGTTGAGGAAGTTGTCATGAAATTACGTTTTTCCCGCCGCCTGACCGCTGCCAGTATCGTTCTCGTCAGCACAACTTTTCCAGGGGCCAACTCCACCATGACTCCGCCAAGCCAGCAACAAAACTCGGAATGGAAGCAACTCGTCGACGCGTACTTTGACACCGTGTATCTGCCGTTCAACCCGACGGATGGCACCAGCGCCGGACTACATCAATACGACGGCAAGCTGGAAAATTATTCGCGCGCAGGCCTCGACAAGGAAACCGCAGCACTGCGCACGTATGAGAAAAAAGTGGCGGCGTTTCCGTCGGGGGAACTGAACCCATCGGACGAGGGTGACCGAGAATTTCTGCTGGGTACAATTCGCAGCCAATTGCTGACGCTGGAAACGATACGACCGTGGCAGAAGGACCCCGATATTTATTCCAGCGGCATCACCAACAGCGCTTTTACGATCATTGAGCGCAATTACGCGCCTGTCGATGTGAGGCTGGCGGCCTTGATTTCCCGCGAGAAGCAGATGCCGGCGGCGCTGGAGGCCGCGCGCGCCAACCTGGACAATCCTCCGAAAATATTCACCGAGATCGCGTTGGAGCAGCTACCCGGCATCATCAGCTTTTTCCAAAATGACATTCCAGCGGCTTTCACCGGCGTGAAAGATCCCAAGTTGCTGAATGAGTTTCACGCGTCGAACGCGGCTGTGATTCAGGCGCTGAACAGCTATCAACTGTGGGTCAAGATGGATCTGCTGCCAAAGTCCAATGGAGATTTTCGTATTGGTGCGGCGACCTTCAGCG
>JAJZCA010000251.1 GCA_021798735.1 Acidobacteriota bacterium
GGTTGTTCCGCTGACCGGCATCGAGCGGACGTCCAGGGTTCTGGCTCAACGCGGGCAATTGCTGCTCAAATGTTGCCCCTGCGGCGGCAGGCGGCGTGCGCGCGATCAGCCGAAATTCCCCGGCCGACTGCGCCGGCGAAGGCTCCGCCAGCGCGCTGGGCGGCTGTATCGTAATTTCCGGCTTCAGCGAGACAATCACAGGCGGCCGCTCCGACGGAACAGAAACCGCGGTCACCAGATGAGGAACAAGGCTCTGCAGGGTTGGTGCCACCATGGGGTGCGAAAGGACTCTCGCAAACATCCATTGCTGCGCGTCGGGATGGATCACCGTGCCCGGTGCGATTGTGCCTCCCGCAGCAAATTCATTCAACGGAACCGCGATCGTGGCTGCCTTCTGATTGGCGTAACGGATGGAATGAAACCCTACTTGCGTGTGGTAATAGCGGAAATAATTCGACGCACTGACATGGCGCGCAGTGGAATGCGCCTCGCGGAGATTCGTCAGGTTCACTTCAGTAAAACAGGACGCACTGCACCCATACGAAGGATAGAATGGCTCTCCCGGCCCCAGCGGAAACCACCCTGCCAGAGGAGATCCACCTTCACCCGAGAACTTTGCTCCGCCCACAAACGCAACCATTGCTGGAGAATACGTCGGAGCCGCGCCCGTTGGACCCGGGTTCCATCCCCATCGCGATCCTAAGTCAGTCCATCGTCCATAATGAAACGGCGCAAAGCCCCATGCTTCCGCATCCACCCACGTCCAGCCCCATGGAGAGACCCAGGCCCACCGCCCATTGGAATACGGCGACCACCCCGCGGGAACGTTGGATGGATACCAGACCGGACCATACTCCAGCGTTTGCTTCCATGTCCCGTAGCGGTCGAGATCGTCAAATCCAACCGTATTCGAATTGACGTACTGGCGCGACTGCGAACTGAGAAAGGCCCGGTCGCGCTGCAGACTCCACACATCGAACGGGTCCTTACCCGGCATGGGCTGGGTGAGCACATGGATCGGGTTGCTGCCCACCAGATGCACGCATTCACCCGCGCCTAAAATTTTCGCAAGGCCCGGACCGCTGATCTGGACCTCGCCGGAATCGACCGTTACCAGCGTGCCGCCGCCGCTGGTATACACGTCGAGCCGAAAATCTCCCGGCTGCATCACCGTAATCGCTCCGTTGGGCGTGTCCACTTCCACATTGTCCTTAGGACGAAGCACGAACGTGCGCACATGCAGGCTTCCCTGCGCGACGGCGAGCTGCGTGGCATCGTTGCTGAGGTTGGCCACGGTCACATCCGTATATTTCCAGATCCGCACTGCCATCTGGCCCATCTGCAGCTCCGCGTGCCCCTGACGATTTACGTATAGGCGGTCCCCATGGGTCAAAGGAGTATTCGGCATGGCCGCTGTCCAAAGATTCGTTCCCGCTGGCTCCAGCGACACCTGGGCCGCAATCTGCGCCAGACGTGCAACCCTGGCTGGCGGATCGCCCGCAACGGCAAATGCGTGCGCACCCCATAGAAACCAGACTGCAGCCATCGGTAACCCCATCGAAAAAGAGCGCCGGTACGTTCTCATCTCCACTAACTACCTCCATTTCTCATCGTGAACCCTCATTGGACGGGTTCGGCGCTCCAGGAGAAGCCGAAACTCTATCCTTTTTTCAGCTAACGAAAACCTCCGCCATCCGCGAGCACCACGCCATTTTCCAGATGGAAATATCTTCCTGCCGACAACCGCAAAAAAAGTCCAACTTCCGCCCACGAAAAAACGGCCCTGCCAAAATAGCAAGGCCGTTGCCTGGTGTGTTGCAGAGAATCGCCACTCGCCGCGCAGCTTGGAGTTTTTGCCTCCGACAGTTTCTTCTCCCGAAAAACTGTTTGTCCAACGAACCCCAAGAATTGCGCTTCTTCGTGGCGTCGCACTATATATAGTGTTATACATGTAACAATGTCAACAAAAAAATGTATCTTCCCATCCTTTAGCGCATGAACTTCCGTGGTTTCCGAAGCGTATCTTGGTCACATAGTGGAATCGTTGTACCGCAGGGAGGCTCTGCCCATGGGCATCAGGAAATTCCAGCATTTCTACTCCAATCCCCATCTGACAGAATTCTCTGTCAATCGCACTCGCATGGGTGCGCGGCTCCTTTCCATCACCGCATTGTCGGTTGGCCTCTTGTTCTTTACCGTTTCCGGCTGCTCGGTCAACGAGCATAAGAATGGGACCGCCGAAAATGTGCACCTGCACACCCCCATCGGCGGTCTGGATGTTCGCACCGACTCCGCGGCTGCCATCGATACAGGTCTGCCCGTCTACCCCGGTGCCGTCGAAACCGGCGACCAGGGAAAGTCTTCCGGGGCAGCCGACATCCACATAAGTTTCGGCAAGTGGCAGTTGCATGTGAAAGCAGTGGAATATCAGAGCAACGATGCCGAAGCCAAAGTAATCGCGTTCTACAAAAAAGCCATGGCATCCTACGGCGACGTTATTACCTGCAAGGACAAGATGCCCGTCGGCGAGCCGGTGGCAACCCGCCAGGGACTCACCTGCGCCAACGATCACGAATACGACGTCAGCATGGACACGGACGCGTCTAGGAAGCACGTCCATTTGGGAACTTCAAACATTTCAGGCGACATCAAATTGCTAGCTGGCTCGTCCGAAAATCAGCACATCATCGAATTTACGCCCACATCGACCGGCACGAAATTCTCGATTGTTTCCGTGCAAATGCCCCATCAAGGTCAGACAGACTAGCCACGCCATTCCAACGCGATTGCGGTGGATACAAAGGTAGTTTAGCTTCAACATATGGACTTGGTCTGTCATCGTTGCAGCGCAACCCTCGAGCCCGACGCCTATTATTGCCACGAGTGCGGGGCACCCCAAATCCGCTACGTTGCAGAGGAGGGCGAAGCGGCACAGATCACCGCCGGTGCCGGCATTGACGTCAGCGCCACGGCAGCCGATAGTACGGGCACTTCCATCTCCTGGAAGATGGCCATACGAATTGCTGTGGCGGTAGGAACCGGAGTTGGAATTCTGTCGGCATTGCTGGCCGCTGGAAGTGTGCTGTGGGTGGCCATAGGCGCGATCCTAGCCATGGGAATCTATCATCGACGTCGGCCTTTGACATTGCTCGGCCCTCGAGTCGGCGCAAGAGTCGGCGCTTTGCTGGGCCTGATTGCGGCCACGGTGGCCTTCGCTGCCAACTCCGTATTATTGGTCGTCCAGCGCTTCGGACTGCATCAGGGCAACGAGATTGACACGCAGTTGACCTCCATTGTGAAGCAGGCAGCAGCCCGCGCAGCCACCATGGATCCGCAAGCGCCGGTGGCGGCATTCACAAATTTCTGGCTATCAGCCGAAGGTCGCATTGGATTAATCTTGCTGACCATGGCATTCTTGTCTGTATTGATTGTGTTGTTCGCCATTGCCGGTGGCGTGTTAGGAGCGCAGATTTATCGCTCGTCGCGCGGCAACAAAGCGCTCCCCTGATCGCTCGCTGTAGCGCAGCCCACCTGGTGTCCTGAGTCTTAAATTCGGCAAAGAAATGTCTCTTCGTCTTGCATGAGAAGAAATAATTTCTGGTCTCTTATCAGGGCACGACTTCAGTCGTGCCGTAAACTACGCGTCCATACCGTGGCATTTTTTGAACTTCTTGCCGCTGCCGCAGGGGCATGGGTCGTTGCGTCCCACCTTTTCCCCGGTACGTCGCTGCGCGGTTTCCGTCGCCTCGCCAGCGCCGGCCATCCGCGCCTGTTGCAGTTCCCTCTTCTTGCGCCGCTGAAATTCTTCTTCCAGTGAATCGATAGTCGTAGAAGGCGCACGTGTGGGAACCGGGATGGACGCCGCGACTCCGTTCGAGGATCCGCCGTTCAAACCCGCACCTGCCTGCCTGCCGCCAATGCCGGCGGGCAGCGCTGCGGGTCCCGGCTCGGCCGCGTTCCCTGAGCCTCCGCTGAAAACAATCGACTGCGGATGGACACGCGCTGGTATGGTGATTTCCTTTCCGTCCGGCCCCATAACCTGCATGCGGAACAGGAAGCGCACAGTATCTTCCTGGAAGCGATTCATCATGGCTTCAAAGGCCTCGAAGGATTCGCGCTTGTAGGAAATCAGCGGGTCCTGCTGGCCGTAGCCGCGCAGTCCGATGCCTTCCTTCAACTGGTCCATCGCCAGCAGGTGGTCTTTCCATAGGCCATCCAGCACGCTCAACATAATCATGCGCTCGTGATAGCGCATGGCCTGGGCGCCGATGATCTGCTCCTTCGCGTCGTACCGTTCTTTCAGATGGGTGAACAGCGCTTCGCCCAGTTCATGCCGGTTCAGTTCGCGAACCGGAATTCCCTCGGCGGCAATATCCATTCCGAACTGCATCACCACCGCATCCTGCAGCGCCTTAATGTCCCACTGATCGGGATGCAGCTTGTCCGGAGCATGGGTGTCGAGGATGGTGCTCAGAATATTCGAAACATAATCGTCGGTAATCAGTTCTTTTTGATCGATGCCTTCCAGCAGTTGCCGACGCGTACCATACACCGCCTCGCGCTGCTTGTTCATTACATCGTCGTATTCCAGCACGTGTTTGCGCGACTCGAAGTTCTGTCCTTCGACCGCTTTCTGCGCCGCCTCGATCCGCCGCGTAATCAACTTCGACTCAATCGGCACGCCTTCTTCCATGCCGAGACGCTGCAGCAGCGTGGAGACCCATTCTTTGGCGAAGATGCGCATCAGGTCGTCTTCCAGCGACAGGAAAAACCGCGACGCTCCAGGATCGCCCTGGCGACCGGCACGGCCACGCAGCTGGTTATCCACGCGCCGAGACTCATGGCGCTCCGTTCCCAGAATGATCAGTCCGCCCGCCGCCAACACTTCTTCGCGCTCTTTCGCGACCTGCGCGGCATAGCCGGCATAAACTTCTTTCCAGTCGGATTCTGGCGTTTCAAACTCCTGGCTTTGATAGTAGAAACGCATCATTCCCGGCGCCGCCGTGGGAGAAATTTCTCCTTCCGCCGCACTGACCGCGCGGGCGCGATTCCTCTTCACCAGCTCCTGCTTGGCCAGAAATTCCGCATTGCCGCCCAGCACAATGTCCGTGCCGCGACCCGCCATGTTGGTCGCAATCGTCACCATGCCCAGGTGACCCGCTTGCGCAACAATTTCCGCCTCGCGCTCGTGGAACTTTGCATTCAACACCACGTGGCGAATGTTCTTGCGCTGCAAAATCTGCGACAACAATTCCGATTTCTCAATGGACGTTGTGCCCACCAGCACCGGCTGCTTCAGTTCATTCAGCCGCGCAATCTCATCCGCAACAGCAAAATACTTTTCCTTCGCCGTGCGAAATACCACGTCGGTGTTGTCGATACGCCGCATCGGCATATTGGTCGGAATCACCACCACATCGAGCTCGTAAATCTTTTCGAACTCGGCGGCTTCGGTGTCGGCGGTCCCGGTCATGCCGGCAAGCTTCTTGTACAGG
>JAJZCA010000252.1 GCA_021798735.1 Acidobacteriota bacterium
CCGCGCATTCATGATGTTTTTTCCGTCGGAAAGCGCCACCCGTTCGATGTAAATCGGGGCTTCCAGCGTGGCCAGCAGTTCCGCCATGTGCAACGGGTAGCCTTCATTCGATGGCCGTCGCCCCCACGGAGATGTCGTGCTTTTCTGGCCAATCATGGTGGTGGGTGCCATCTGCCCACCCGTCATGCCATAGATTCCGTTGTTCACAAAAAAGACCGTGATCTTTTCCCCGCGGTTGGCCGCATGAACAATCTCTGCGGTGCCAATGGCCGCCAGGTCGCCGTCCCCTTGATACGAAATGACAATCCGACCCGGGCAGGATCGCTTGATGGCTGATGCTGCGGCCGGTGCACGGCCATGCGCCACCTGCACGTTGCCTACGTCAAAGTAGTAGTAGGCAAAGACCGAACAGCCCACCGGACTGACGAAGATTGTGTTGTCCTGCAGGTCCAGGTCTTGTATCGCTTCTGCGATCAGTTTGTGGATCAAGCCATGCCCGCAGCCAGGGCAGTAGTGGGTTTGCTTTATGCCCTCTGCCTTACGATCGTACTGGTCATAAAATACCGTCGATTTGGAGCGGACAATTTCATAGATCTCGCCGTCGGATTGCGCTTCGATCCCCGCGACATTCTCCGGTTTCGTTTCTCCTATGCCCCGCGAAACTGTTGTACCGATCACGCTCGCGTTCTCCATTTTTTGCCCTCTTCGAAGCTGCTCCAAGTTCGCCGCCAGACTTCAAACTGTTGCTGGCATGCGGCTCAGCACTTGTTCCTGAAGTTCTTTCACGGACGGCACATTGCCGCCTCCGCGTCCGTAGAACTCCACCGGCACCTTGCCATTCAGCGCCAGCCGCACATCTTCCACCATCTGCCCGTTGCTCAGCTCAACGACCAAAACCCTCTCCACATTCGCCGCCGCTTCCGCCAGTGCTTTTGACGGGTAGGGCCACAGCGTGATGGGACGGAACAAACCCGCTTGTACTCCCTGCTTGCGCAGCGATTCGACGGCGGAATGCAGGATGCGAGCCACAATTCCATATCCGACCAGAAGAATCTCAGCGTCCTCGGTGTGGCTCATTTCATAGCGTGGTTCCAACGCTTGCGCGCGAAGGTACTTGGCCTCCATTTTGCGTTCATGGTCTTCCAGTTCGTCGGTTTCCAGGAAAATCGAACTGATCAAGTTGCCGCGTGTCTCGTGTGTGCCCTTTACCGCCCACGGCTTCTCCGGTTGCGGAATCTCGCGATATTCCAGGTCAAGCGGCTCCATCATCTGGCCAACAAAGCCGTCGGCCAGTACGATTGCGGGATTGCGGTATTTGTCGGCCAGTTCGAATGCCAGGATGGTCAGATCGGCCATTTCCTGCACCGAGGCGGGAGCCAGTACAAGATTGCGATAGTTCCCGTGACCCCCTCCCTTCACCATGGCGAAATAGTCGCTTTGTTCTGGCGCAATGTTCCCCAGCCCTGGGCCGCCTCGCATCACATCCACAATGACGCACGGCAGTTCCGCGCCGGCCAGATACGAGATGCCCTCCTGCATCAGGCTCAGCCCAGGCCCGGACGATCCGGACATGACGCGGAGCCCAGTCGCTGCGGCCCCATACACCATATTGATGGCCGCAGTCTCGCTCTCCGCCTGCAGAAATGTCCCGCCCACCTGCGGGAAGTAGAGCGCCGCAGCCTCTGCAATTTCACTGGCCGGCGTGATCGGATATCCATAGTAGCCGCGGCATCCGGCCAGGATCGCGCCTTTGACCAGCGCCACGTTTCCCTTACAAAGCTGGCGCATGTTCGGCCTCCTTCGCTGTAGTCGTTTTGGCCTTCAAGCGGTAGACGGTAATCGCGCCCGGTTCCGGGCAGCAATAAAAGCAGATGCCGCAGCCTGTGCAAACATGGCCGGTACAGCGCGCCGCGTGCACCCCATTCGTATTCAATTCCGGCGCCAGTTCCAGACATTTTGGCGGACAGGATGCAACGCACAGTCCGCACCCCTTGCATTCCTCGACGTCAATGGTAACTTTTCCGCGCGGCTGGACTGCCATGCTTCACCTCGTTGTCGCTGGCCCTTTGTTGCCCATGCCCAGAGTTCCTCTGTCGTCACCATTCCTGCTACTTCAGCAACGTTGCTCACTCCGGTTCCATTAGAGGCTCACAGGGTGCCAAAGGCCGTGACCCAGCGCACCAACACCTGTGAGACGAATCACATCCGCCCGTTTTCTTTGTTTCCATCTGTTCGCCGCAACGCTACGGTTATCTGGCCTTCACCGCGGAATCCCCAATCTTTGCAAAGATCCCTGCCGAATTCACTTAGCGGCAACCTCTTCCTTCATGTATCTTGCTGTTCAGAGAATCGTTCCCCTTCCTGAGGACGCGGACGTCAGTACACGGTAGATTTGTGACTGCATATAGGAGCGCAACAGAAGGAGCCGTGATGGAACTCGAAAGTACCCTCCACCTGCAGCAGCAAATCGCCCGTCTGCAGGCGTTGTTGGAGGCCAGTCATAAGATTCACGGCACCATTGAATTAGACAGCGTGCTCCGCTCCGTGCTGGAGTTGAGTGTCCGCGAACTTGAAATGGCCGGCGCTTTCTTCACTGCCTTCCCGTTCTCCTACGGCGAGATTCAGCCCCGCTTTCTGTTGCATCCGCCCACCTCTGACCCCAAGCGCGGCTGTTTTCGCTTTCCTTTGCTGGACCGCAGTGGATCTCTGTTGACCGAGATGATCGTGCTCACCCGCGACTGCGCGCCGCTGTCCTTGTATGAGCAGGATTTTCTTGAAAATCTGGCCATGCAGGCTGCCGTTGCGATTGAAAATGCCCGCTACCATGAACGCACGCTCGACCTGGAAAGAGTGCAGCAAGACCTTGCCTCAGCGCGCGAAATTCAGCGCAGCCTGTTGCCCCAGTCTATGCCTGCGATCCCCGGATACAGCATCTCCGCGCGCTCCCAGACTTGCTACGAAGTGGGTGGAGACTATCTGGATATTCTGCCGTTGCCCGCTGGAGGATGGATGATGGTGGTCGCCGATGTCGCCGGTAAGGGATTGGCTTCCGCTCTGGTGGGGACCTCGTTTCGATCGGCGTTCCGCGCCATCGCTGCTTCCGGCCTTCCGCTGGAGGAGATGGCCGCCAGGCTCAACCGTGTGCAGGAGGCCGACGGTGCGGAAACCCGCCGCCGATACGTCACTGCCATCTTTGCCCAACTGAATCCTGCGGAACATACCCTGGACGTTGTCAACGCCGGACACAACCCAGGATTCTTGGTGCATGGCAAGAACGTCCAGGAGATTGGAGCCAGCGGAACCCCTGTCGGCATGTTGCCTGGTATGACCTACACGTCAATGCGGTATCATTTGGAGCAAAACAGTCGGTTTCTCTTATATACGGACGGATTGACGGAGGTGTTTCGTGGAGAAGAGGAGTTTGGACCCGAACGCCTCGCCGAGGAGGTCCGTAGCTGGCGTGGTACACAGGCAGAACATTTGCTCAACAGTGTCTGGGCCGCAGTAGAATCCTTCGATGGGGAAGTGGAACTTACGGATGATCGCACTGCCCTTGCATTGCTGCGCGTGCAGTAAATTCAGAGGAATCTGTCGCAGAGATTCAAGTCGTGCAAGGAAGTTGGAAAGATTGCTTCCGGAGGTTGAAGATGGTGCAGGAAATAGCATCCGCAGTTGAGTTGAGGCTTCCTTCCAAATTAGGATTTGAGAAGGTTGCGATGCAAACGGCTTCAGGCGTTGCCCGGTTGATGGGGTTTCCCGACGACCGAATTGAAGATCTGAAGACCGCTGTTGCGGAGGCCTGCATCAACGCCATCGAACACGGAAACCGCTTCGATGAACGGCTCAGCATAGGCGTCGTTCTATCCATGGAAGACGGCAAATTGGAAGTGAAAATTCTGGACTCCGGTTCGGGACTTCACAAGAAAATGAATCCGCCGAACATCGACCGCAAAATGCACGGCGAAGAACAGGCGCGCGGCATGGGCATGTTCCTGATGCAGGCTCTGGTAGACGAAGCCGAGTGGACGCAGACGCCGCACGGTGGAAATTGCGTGCGCTTGATGATTCGTCTGGATAAGGAAGAGGAGTAAGTTCGCGATATGACCATGCAACCGCAACTAAACACCCGCGCTCATGTGGACAAGGTTACATCTCCCGACGGCAGCGCCGTTTCCGTGCTGCGCTTTACCGGCGATATCACCAGCACTTCTCGCGATGTTGTTTTTGGCGCCTATCAGGACGTCCCCGCGGACACCCGCAAGGTCGTCTTCGATTTCTCGAAGATGGAGTACATGAACTCCAGCGGCATTGCGCTCATCATTGAACTGCTGATGGCAGCCAGCAAAACCGATCGCACCGTCCAGAGTTTTGGCCTCTCGCCCCATTTTCAGAAGGTCTTCATTATGGTCGGTCTCAACAAATACACCAGCCTGCATCCGGATGAGGCGACCGCTTGCGCTGCATTTGCGGACTGACGTTCTGGCGATTGGGTGAAACCTGATTCGCGTTCGACATGACCGAGCTCGTCTCTGCCGGGAACTCGGATATACGTCAGGGTTTGGATCCACGTTAAGCGAGATGCGTCTCCTCGCGAGACTTGCGCATCCAACCCAGTGAGAAGGGTTAGAATCTCTTGGCTCCGCAAACCCTCTCCCGGAATCGCCCACAATGAAGAACAAATCCTCGGATCCCGCATACAGCGTCCATGCCTCGCCCTCCTTCTGCACCCTTGAAATTGACGGTGTTTCCCAAATTGCCGCTGCCGGCGAGCCTCTGGTCGATGTCCTCAACCGAATCGGCACAATTATTCCTCAAGTCTGTTATCACCCGCAGCTCGGTCCCATCCAGACCTGCGATACCTGCTTGGTTCATGTCGACGGAGTCCTGGCGCGTGCCTGCGGAACACCCGTGGCCGCCGGCATGGTCGTGGTCACCCAGTCGGAGCATGTGGATATCGCCCAGAGGGAAGCTTTCGACCGCATTCTCGGCAATCACATGCTGTATTGCACGGTCTGCGATAACAACAACGAAAACTGTACCGTGCATAACACCACGGCGCTGCTCGACGTGAAACATCAGCGGCGGCCCTATTTGCCGAAACCCTATGCCATCGACAATAGCAATCCCTTCTATCGCTACGATCCCGACCAGTGCATTTTGTGCGGGCGGTGCGTCGAAGCCTGCCAGAATTTCCAAGTCAACGAAACCCTCTCCATCGATTGGGGATCCCAGCATCCCCGCGTTCTGTGGGACGGAGGAGAAACCATCGGCGGCTCCAGTTGCGTCTCCTGCGGCCATTGCGTCACGGTATGCCCGTGCAACGCGCTCATGGAAAAATCGATGATTGGCCACGCTGGCTACTTGACCGGCCTGCCGCGCAAAGCTCTCGACAACATGATCGATGTCGTCAAGGGAGTGGAACCGGAAACCGGCTATGGCCCGATTCTTGCCGTATCTGAAATTGAAGCCTCGATGCGCGAACAGCGCGTC
>JAJZCA010000008.1 GCA_021798735.1 Acidobacteriota bacterium
CAGGTACAGCCGCAGCTGATTGCCCTTCATTTCTTCCGTCGAGAGGCGATAGGCGAACAGGCACATCTGCTTTCCCGGTAGGGACACATCTTGCGATGTGCCCCCCGGACAGAACCGTGCGAGCCCGCTTGAGGCGCACGGCTCCCACCTTGGGTGCTTAACGCCAAAGCGGCGGTCGGGCCAGGACGTTCCCCTTCCAACAGACCGGCCAAGCCCTCCAACTCGAAGCGCCGCACCCAGTTCTCGACCGACCGGGGAGCATCGCCCAGCAGGCTGGCTACCTCAGGACAAGTCATGCCTTGCGCCACCAGAAGCACGCCATGTAAGCGGTGGTCATAACGGGATTCCTCGGAACGTCGAATCTCTTCCTGCAGACCGAGAGACACATTTGCGGAGTCGGCTATGCGCAATGCTTTCATGTCCACCATGAAAGCACGCTTCCTCGTTATGCGCAATTACTTATGTCGTTGTGTATAGTTCGTAGCCAGCGAAGAAGTACCCAATCTCAAAGCTAGCTGTTTCCTCGGCATCCGATCCGTGGATGGTATTTTCTTCAATACTGCCGGCAAACTTTTTGCGGATGGTGCCTTCTTCGGCGTTTGCGGGGTTGGTGGCGCCCATCAGCTTGCGCAGATCTGCGATCGCATTTTCTTTCTCCAGCACCATGACGAAGATAGGGCCGGACGACATAAAGTCTGTCAGAGAATTGAAGAATGGGCGCTGAGCGTGGACCGCATAAAATCCTGCAGCCTGCTGTTTGCTGATTGACAACCGCTTGATAGCGACCAGGCGGAAGCCGGCGGCTTCAATCATGGCGAGAACGGCTCCGGTATGGCCCTTGCGGACTGCATCCGGCTTGACGATGCTGAAAGTACGTTGCAAAGAAACTCTCCTTGAGCTGTTGAAAATTGTAAATGCTGCTACGCCTTGCCAATGATCTGCGCCAGCATTTCGCCGATCAGCGCAGGAGACTTAACGACGTGAATGCCAGCAGCTTCCAGGGCCTTCATCTTGTCGGCAGCGGTACCCTGGCCGCCGGAAATGATGGCACCGGCATGGCCCATGCGGCGACCCGGCGGCGCTGTTTGACCGGCAATGAATCCCACCACCGGCTTCTTGACATGGTTCTTAACGTAATCAGCAGCGGCCTCTTCGGCTGTGCCGCCAATTTCACCAATCAAAATGATCGCTTCTGTGTCGGGATCTTCATTCAACAGTCGAAGTCCGTCGACGTGCGTGGTTCCGATGATCGGGTCGCCGCCGATGCCAATGGCCGTCGACTGGCCGATGCCGCGCTGGGTGAGCTGAAAGACCGCTTCGTAGGTCAGCGTGCCGGAGCGGGAAATGATACCCACGCTTCCCTCCATGTGAATCCGACCCGGCATGATGCCGATTTTGCATTTCCCGGGCGAGATAACGCCGGGGCAGTTCGGCCCGATCAGCCGCGAGCTGGAATGCTTCAGCTTTTCCCAGACGCGCACCATGTCGAGCGTGGGAATCCCTTCTGTAATGCAGACAATCAGCGGCAGGCCGGCATCTTCGGCTTCCAGTATGGCATCCGCGGCAAACGGGGGCGGCACAAAAATCACCGTAGCGTTGGCCCCCGTTTTATTGACGGCCTGCTCCACCGTGTCAAAAACCGGCCAGCCTTCATGGGTCGTTCCACCCTTGCCCGGCGTCACTCCACCGACGACCTTGGTGCCATATTCGGCGCATCCCTTGGCATGGAATGTACCTTCCCGGCCGGTGATACCCTGCACGATCAGGCGAGTCTTCTTGTCTACGAGTACGCTCATTTGTTCCCCTTCGCAGCGGCAACGACTTTTTCTGCTGCGTCCTTCATGGTTTGGCCAATGATGAAATTCAGGCCCGACTCCTTCAGAATCTGCCGTCCTTCTTCCACGTTGGTACCTTCCAGCCGCAAGATGACCGGCACCTGCACATTCATCTTTCTGGCAGCCTCCACCACGCCGCGCGCCAGCGTATCGACGCGCAGAATACCGCCGAAGATGTTGATGAACACAGCTTTCACATTTTTATCGGACAGCAGGATGCGGAAGGCATTTTCGATCTGTTCCTGGTTGGCGCCACCGCCGACATCGAGAAAGTTCGCTGGAGAACCGCCGGCGTACTGGATGATGTCCATGGTCGCCATAGCCAGTCCGGCGCCATTGACCATGCAGGCAATATTGCCGTCGAGACGGATGTAGTTCAGCGCGAACTTGGACGCCTCCACTTCGAGCGGGTCTTCTTCGTTGGTATCGCGCAGCTCCTTCAAGTCCTTGTGGCGGAACGTGGCATTGTCGTCGAAATTCATTTTGCAGTCGAGCGCGAACAGCTTGTCGTCCTTGGTCGTGATGAAAGGATTGATCTCCATCAGGGAGGCGTCGGTCTCGACGCATGCCTTGTAGATGCCGGTCATGAAGTGAACGGCCTGACTGATCTGGGTTGGTTTCAGGCCCAATGAAAAGGCCAGCTTGCGCGCCTGATAGGGCTGAAAGCCCACCGCTGGATCGATGTGTTCCTTGAAGATGGCGTCCGGAGTTTTCGCGGCCACTTCTTCGATCTCCATCCCACCCGACTTTGAGGCCATAAACACCATCTTGGCTGCGGCTCGATCCAGCACCATACCCAGGTACAGCTCGCGATCGATCACTGCCGTTTCCTCAATCAAAAGACGCTTGACCTTCTGGCCTTCCGGCCCGGTCTGATGGGTCACCAACTGCATCCCGAGGATTTTCTTGGCGTATTCCTCGGCCTCGGCTAGATTCTTGGCGACTTTAACGCCACCGCCTTTGCCGCGACCACCGGCATGGATCTGGGCCTTCACAACGACGCCGCTGGCTCCAGCAGCAAAGAGTTTTTTGGCCACATCGACGGCCTCTTCCACTGTGTTGGCTACTTCTCCGCGGGGCACGGCGACCCCGTATTTCGCAAGAATGTCTTTCGCCTGATACTCATGAATTTTCATAAGGATGTCTCAATTCTAACGGTACGCCGCTGACTCCTGTGGCACGGCAAGCTGTCTGCCGCGAACAAGAAAAAGCAAAAGACGGCGAACATTCGATACTATCGGACGAGCGGGAGCCGAGCAAACCACCGCGCCGGAATTATGAACCGCCAACGCCGATTTCCATGACAGACCTGAGCAGAACATTGTCCATCTTGGCCGATCAGAAAACGACCTTGAGCCGGCAGCAGGCCCGCGCCGCCATGCAAACCATCCTGGAAGACACTCAGAACACACTACCCGATGTGCAGATTGAGGACGTGCTGATTGCGCTGGCGGCGCGTCAGGTGACCGCCGATGAACAGGCTGGATTTGTCGATGCGATGCGTGCGACGGCCGTAACCTTGCCGTTTACAAACGAAGAACGAGCCACATTGGTGGATACCTGCGGCACCGGCGGCGATGCCAGCGGGACGTTCAATATTTCTACGGCTGTGGCGTTGGTGGCGGCGGCGGCAGGAGCGAAAATCGCCAAGCACGGCAATCGCAACCTGACCAGCCGTTGCGGCTCGGCAGATGTACTGGATGCGCTGGGAGTGCCGACTTCACTGACGCCGGAACGGGCGGTGGAATGTCTTCGCGCCACGGGATTTGTGTTCCTATTCGCACCGTTGATGCACCCCGCCATGCGACGCGTGCAGGCAATTCGGAAGGCCATCGGCAGGCGCACGGTGTTCAATGTTCTGGGCCCGCTGACGAATCCGGCACTGGCGCCGGCGCAGGTACTGGGCGTGTATGCAGCCGACTTAGTTCCGCTGATTGCTGAGGCGATGGTGAAGCTGGGCGTGCGACATGGCTTTGTCGTACACGGGTCGGACGGGCTGGATGAAATCACGCTGAGTGGAGAAACGGAGATCGCAGAGGTGACACATGGCGCGCTTCGGCTCGGAAGGTTCTCGCCGGAAGATGCCGGGTTGGAACGGGCCCCGATTTCCGCGCTTCAAGGCGGCGATGCCGGCGAAAACGCGGCCATCCTACGGGCAATTTTTGCCGGAGAGACTGGCCCGCGACGCGATGTTGTCCTGATCAACGCGGCGGCAACTCTGGTCGCAGCGGGAATCGTTGCGAATTTTCGAGCTGGAATCGAACGCGCTGCCGGGACTATCGATTCTGGAGCGGTATCGAAGACGCTGGCTGCATTGGTGGAATTTGGGAAGCAGGCGCGATAAATCTCAAGAAGCAACCGCATGATTTGGCTGTTTCCGGTGTCTATTGAACCGAGCAATGTGGAGCGGTCGGCCACCGTGTATGCGGTCTTCGCGATCCAGTGATCTCGTAATGCTCTGGCTGCTGCTAACCTTTTCTTAGGAGTCGCAGCATGCCTGAGGAACAGGAACGCGAATTGAAGCCGTTGCCCGAGGCGGAGTCCGCCTATCTGCGGTGGCTGGCGCATTTGGATGCGGAATTTACTCGCCACCACAATCCGGAAATCCGCAGCGAAATTGTTCGGGATGAACTGCACCAGCTCTACCTGGGGCGTCCACATGGCGGCAAGCTGAATTTCACCCTGGTGACGGAGTTGCCGTTCAACGTGCTGCAGCTAACGCTGGATCCGCGCAATGCGACGCTGCGACCGGAGTATTACCCGGATGTCGACCCAGAGAAGTACGCCGAGGTGAAGCCGCTGATCTGGTTTTGGCAGATGTTCGATCGCTCTCCGGTGGGACTGAACGTCTGGCTGGGGTCGCGGTTTCGCTGCATGCTGGGCCGTCATATTTTCAAACATCTTGGCAAGCACGTTCGGATCTATCGCGGCGTCGAATTCACCTTTGGCTACAACCTGACCATTGAGGACAATTGCACCATCCATAAATTTTCCGTGCTCGACGATCGCCAGGAGCTGGTCGTTCCCGCTGGAACCCGGATTATGGATTATTCGCGGTACGACTCAAGCGGGCACGTGATCGATTTAGCTGCGAAGGCCGCAGAATAGGGCCGTGAAGATCACAGCGAAGATGGGCTGCATGCAGGGCGTCGCGGCGACCGCGTCAGTAGACGAGGTGGGGCTCCGGGGATATACCCCTCCCCGATTTTGCTATACCATCGGCATCAGCGCATGAATCTACACGCAGTTCTGATCCTTTTTCAAATTGTGGTGCTGTTGTTTGCCATCAGCCTGCACGAGGCGTCGCACGGCTGGATGGCATGGCGGCTGGGAGATCCCACGGCTCGGATGCTTGGCCGGGTCACGCTGAACCCAATCAAGCACATTGACCCTTTCGGCACAGTCCTGATTCCGTTGCTGTGCGTGTACGCAGGGTTCCCGCTGATCGGCTGGGCCAAGCCGACGCCGGTGACAACACGCAACTTTAAACACATCAAGCGGGATGACATTCTGACGACGCTGGCCGGGCCGGCCAGCAACCTGCTGACGTCGATTGTAGCTACCGTGATCCTGATTTTGCTGAAATTCGTCAACGCGGGCACGGTGATTTCCGCCATGATGGCCGCACAAATGGGCATGATCGATCCCAATGTAATGCACGCCAGCCCGATCCTGTTTCCGGTGACGCTGCTGCTGTACTACGCCGTGCTGATCAACCTGATCCTGATGGCCTTCAATTTGATCCCATTGCCGCCGCTGGATGGCAGCCACGTGGTGCGCCATATGCTGCCGTACAACTGGCTGCGGGTGTACGACTCGATCGGGATGATTGGCCTGATTCTGGTTTTCCTTTTTGGGGGCCGCTTTATCGGCATGATCGTCAGCCCCATGCTGAATCTGTTCAACCACATTCTGCTTGGCATGTAGCGGTCCGCGTACAGCAGGCAGCCTTATCCTAGGCCGGCTGACCTATACTTTCAATACGACGGAACAATTGAAAGAAGACTCCACCAACATTTTGCGATCATGACCGAATCTATCCAATCGAAGGCTGGCCAGCAGAGCAGTACCGCACCCAAGCGCGTGCTGAGCGGGATGCGCCCCACGGGCAAGCTGCACCTGGGCAACTACATGGGCGCGCTGTACAACTGGGTGCGGCTGCAGCGCGAGTATGAATGTTATTTCTTCATCGCCGACTGGCACGCCCTGACCACGGATTATGCCGATACGTCGAACGTGAAACAGAACACGCTCGATGTCGCGCTGGACTGGTTGGGAGCCGGGCTCGATCCGGATCGGGCGACGTTGTTTGTGCAATCCTGGGTGCCGCAGCACGCGGAGTTGCACCTGCTGTTCTCCATGATTACGCCGCTCGGCTGGCTGGAACGGGTGCCGAGCTATAAGGAGCAGCAGCAGCAGATCGGCGACGTTTCGGCGGGTGGCAAAGACCTGAGCACCTACGGATTTCTCGGGTATCCGCTGCTGCAATCGGCGGACATCCTGATCTACCAGGCGGATTTGGTACCGGTGGGCCAGGACCAGGTAGCGCATGTGGAGCTGACGCGGGAAGTGGCGCGACGATTTAATCAGATTTATCCGCGATTCAAAATTAGTCCAACCGCATCGCCTGAGATTAGGTTTCTACTTAGCAATCAATCTCAACAATTTACAGCACATCCGTCACTAATGACCCCGCAGCAGTATGTATATCGCCTATTGAGTGCGAACCCAATACATACCCAATATGCTGAGGCAGACCGGGTGCTTCCTGAACCGCAAGCGCTGCTGACGCCGTCGCCGAAGCTGCCCGGCACGGATGGCCGCAAGATGTCGAAGAGCTATGGCAACACCATTCAGATGGCGGATCCAGAGCCAGTGATTCGTCAAAAATTGAAAACCATGGTGACGGACCCGGCGCGGATTCGCCGCAGCGATCCCGGCAATCCGGATGTGTGTCCGGTGTTCGATCTGCACAAGATTTTTTCTTCCGCGGAGACGCAGCAGAAAGTTCGCGAAGGCTGCACCACCGCCGGCATCGGCTGCATTGAATGCAAAAGCTGGCTGGCCGATGGCGTGGTCGCCGAACTGGCTCCGATCCAGGAGCGCCGGCACGGGTTCGAAGCGAATCCGGACCACGTGTGGGAGATTCTTCGCGATGGATCGGCGCGGGCGCGTTCGCGCGCAGACCAAACCATGCAGCAGGTGCGCGACGCGATGCACCTGACACAGATGGAAACCGCACCCGCAGGCGCAGCACCATGATGGATTCCTCTCAATCCCGAGATGAGGTAGCACGCGGAAACGACGGAGCGGACGAGGGATTGACAACCCAGCAAAGCACCGACGCGTCTCCGCCCGCCGAGGAGAGCACGATTGCGTCGCCCGAGCAACTCCACCTGCCGGCCAATCCGCCGTTCGCCCCAGAGCAAAGGGACAAAGCCGCCGAAGCCGCCGCCCGGGCTGCGGAGCGCGCTGCTGAGAAAAAAGCAGCGCAGGAAGAGGCCAACACTTTCCCCTACGGCGTAACGGTCGGCCAGGTGTACGACGGCCCGCTCGATTTGCTGTTGGACCTGATCCGCAAGCAGGACATCGACATCTATGACATTCCCATCGCCAAGATCACAGGACAATTTCTGGCTTATATAGAAAACCTGAAGCAGTCGGACATTGACGGCGCGGGCGAGTTTATTTACATGGCGTCGTTGCTGATTCACATTAAAAGCAAGATGCTGCTGCCGCGCAGCAACGATGGCACCAGCGATGCGGCGGATGAAGATCCGCGCCGGGAGCTGGTGGAGCGGCTGCTGGAGCATCAGCGGTTCAAGAACGCGGCGCAGATGTTGCTGCAGAAGCAAATGCTGGAAGAATCGTCATGGACGAATCCAGCGATTCGCGAATTTCTCGACGATGCGGGCACGGAGCCGGAAATAGCCGCTGACACGGTTGACCTGGTCCGCGTGTTTCGGGAGATCCTCGATCGTGCTCGGCAACGACCGGTGTTGAATGTCGATGAAGAAGCGGTGACGGTGGCGCAGATGATCGACTACGTGCGACGCCGGCTGGTGATGGAAGATCGTCCGGTTGGACTGCGACGGCTCCTGCAGCATGTCCAGTCGGAACGTGCGTTGATCTGCACCTTCCTCGCTTTATTGGAGCTGGTTCGACTCCAGGCGATCCTGTTGCGGCAGACCGGCAGCTTTGGAGAAATCTATATCAAGAAACACGACAATTTTGAGTCGACCATGGTGGAAGGCCGCGACGACTGGCGCTAGAGCCAACCCGGCCATCGATTGGTATCCTAGAGACTCCTGACATTCAATGAGCTTAAAAGCCAAAATCGAAGCAGTTATTTACGCGGCGGAAGAGCCGATCGCACTGGCGCAGTTGGCCTCCATTTTTTCAGGGGAACTCCTCGCAGCGAAGTCTGCGGCAGGCCTTCCGTTCGAGGCGACGCCGCCCGAAAACGCAGAAGCGCCGAAGGACGAGGCCCCGGGTGGAGAGGCTCCGGCGGAGACATTGCCGGACCCCGAAACAGCAGTCTCAAATGAGAGCGCGATGGACGCCGCAGCTCCAGGACAGCCTTCGTTGCCGATGGAAGATGCCGAAGCGCGCAAACAGGCTCGCGCACGGGAGCGTGAAGCCAGACAGGCCGTGCAGCAGATTGTCGACGAGTTGATTGCGGACTATGCCAACGGCGAGCGCGGCATGGAGATTCGCGAAATTGCCGGCGGTTACCGCATGGCAACCAAGGCGGAGTATCACGATGCCGTCCGATCTTTTGTGAAAAGCTTGAAGCCGCAGATGAAGCTGTCGCTGCAGGCGCTGGAAACGCTGGCCGTCATCGCCTACAAGCAACCGGTGACAGCGCCGGAGATCAGCGAGATTCGCGGCGTGGATACCTCCGGGGTGCTGGGCGGATTGATGAGCCGAAAACTGATCACGACGGCAGGGCGCAAGCAGGTGATTGGCCGTCCAATCCTCTACAAAACCACGAAAGAATTTCTGCTGCGCTTCGGGCTGAAGGACGTGAGCGAATTGCCCAGCATGGAAGAGTTTGAGAAGATGGCCGCGGACATGGCCGAGTCGGACGCGAGCGATATGGATGCCGTTCCATCTGAGCCTGCAGCAGGCACAAATGCAGGCGCTTCGGAGTCTTCTGTAATCGAAACAGTTACAGAAGAGAATTCCCCAGTCGAAGCCGCTGAAGAATCGTCTGGATTTGAGCCATGAAGCGCGCAAAGGAAATGGATACGCCAGCCCTCGCCGTGCCCGAGGATGAAAAAACCGAGCGCCCAGCCGGCAAAGTCGAGCGTCTGCAGAAGATCCTTGCCAGCGCCGGCATCGCCTCCCGTCGCAAGGCGGAGGAGTTCATCCTGCAGGGGCGCGTCCAGGTGAACGGAAAAATTGTCAGCGAATTGGGCAGCAAAGCCGATCCCATCCACGACCACATCCGCGTCGATGGCAAATTGATCCATCCTGCCGGCGAATACCGCTACTACATGCTGAACAAGCCGAAGCAATATGTCACCACGGTGAGCGATCCCCAGGGACGGCCCACGGTGATGCAATTCTTTTCGCGCATCAAGCTGCGCATGTTTCCCGTTGGCCGGCTCGACTATCACAGCGAGGGGTTGCTGCTGGTCACCAACGACGGCGAACTGGCGAACGCACTGACGCGGGCCGCCTCCCATGTACCAAAAACTTATCTGGTGAAAATCGGCGGCATCCCTAGCGAGGAAGCCCTGAATGCGCTGCGACGCGGCGTTTCCATTCCGCTGGGCGATCCTGAATCCAATACCGGTTATCGAGGCCGTGAATCGCGTGTGCGCACGGCACCTGCAACGGTCAAGCTTTTTCGGGCGGGCGAAAATCCCTGGTACGAGATCACAATCACGGAAGGTCGCAATCGCCAGCTTCGAAAAATGTTTGAAGAGATTGGCCACCACGTCGAGAAAATTCGTCGCGTTGAATATGGCCCGCTGGTGCTGGATCTACCCCCCGGCGAGTCGCGCGAATTGACAACGCAGGAAGTGCAGGCGCTGTATCGCGCGACGAAATTGACGCCGCCTGCAAAAAATGGTCAACCCACAGGAGCGAACTCGAAGCCGCGACTCCAACGGCGATCGCAGACTTCAAAAACCTCGACCCCGACCCTAAAACGCAGCAAGCATGCGCCTCCGCGCCCGCAATAGCCACTTATTGGATCGATCATGCGGGATCGTTATACTGGGAGGAGAGCGGTAGTTTCGCCGCAATCGCGGGGTGAGTCATGGAAAAAGCGACATTTGGCACGGGTTGTTTCTGGGGTGTGCAGGCAGCTTTCGATCGTATTCCAGGAGTGGCGGAAACTGCCGTCGGGTATGAGGGCGGCACGCTGGAAAATCCCAGCTATCGCGACGTCTGCACGGACAGAACCGGCCACGCCGAGGTTTTGCAGGTCACCTTCGATCCGGCCAAGGTAAGTTATCAGCACCTGCTGGACGCTTTTTTTGCTGAGCATAATCCGACGCAATTAAATCGTCAGGGGCCGGATTTCGGAACGCAATACCGCTCGGTGATCTTTTATCACTCTACGGAGCAGCAACAAGCCGCGGCCGCAACCATCGCGCGGCTGACGGCGGAGCGTAGGTTTTCGCAGCCCATTGTCACGCAAGTAGTTCCGGCAGAGACGTTTTGGCCGGCGGAAGAATATCACCAGAAATACCTGGAAAAGCGCGGAGCCGCCAGCTGTCGCGTCTAGATTCAAGGACAGGTTGTTCTGGAATAACTGGTCTCTATAGTCGCCTGATGAGCCTCCATACGACTCGATTTCTATTTGCAAATGACAGCGCGACCAATTCTCAGGGCTGATGCCTGGGGAAGACCCGGAACAGCACGATGCCGGCGCCGTTGAAGGGATCGAGCCCCGGAAAACAGGCCCGCTGCACCAGCGTGCGTTCAGACATCGCCGCGGTCAAACGGGCGGACGGGTGATTTGTCCAGTGCATGAACCAGTCTGGATGATAGACGTCCAGTTTCTGCGCCAGGGGCATGGCACCGTCGCTATCCATCGCCGGCAGACCGCCGCTCAACAGCGAAACTTCATCCGCACCACGCCCGATCAGAAGCTCGTTGGAGGCCGAGCCGGAGACATGCTCCGTGACAATCAGCCGCGTGATTTTCAAGCTGGCGTCTACAAGAGTGTAGCGCGGATGCATCAGATAATCGCCAATCGATGCGACGTTCCACACTACGGACGCGGCAACGCAAACCGTTGCGACCGCGGCAACCTGCCTGTTCGCGCTCCATATCCATTGCAGAAAAATCAACGCCAGCCAGAGGGTGGGAACAATCATGGTGACGAAGTAGCGGGGCGGACCGTCATAGTGATAGACGATAAAAGCCGCATAGCCTGTTTCCCAGAGAAATGCGATCATGAACAGCGTATTCCTCCAAAGAAAACGCAGCCGCACGACCGCTGCAACGAAAGCAGCCAGCGCCAGGGGAAACAGCACCGGGTCAATCCAAGTGCCGCGGAAGAAAAAACGCAGTAGTCGAGAGGGGGAATTCTCAAACTGCCACAGCGGACTCATTCCAAGGATAATTTTGGCGTCGGCAGAAAAGTGAGACATCCAGATGAGTTTGGCGAAGGCCATCAGAAGTACGACCGTTGCCAGCGTTGCCGCCAGCAGTTTCCACGCGGCCGGTCGATGCTGCCGATTGTTCGCCCAAATGGGATAGAGAACAGCGGGTAACACGAAGGGGCCTGTCGTCTTGGTCAGCATGGCCGCAACAAACACCACGCCGACAAGCACGGCCAGCGAATAGCTTCCGGGACGCACTTTGCCGGCGAGATAGATGGCCAGCAGTAGAAACATGCCGAATGCCGGCTCCAGCAGGGCCAGGCGACCGAAGAAAAATCCCAGAGCATTGGCGGAGATGAGAAATGCAGTGAGACAGGCGAACGTCTTCGACTGATACTGGCGCGCGATCGCGTACGCAAGAAGAACACTCAGGCAGACGCATCCGACCGCCAGCGCTCGTGCCGCGACAACGCTGATTCCGGTGAAATGGAATAGTAGTCCGACAAGCAACGGCCACACGGGCATAAATACGCCGGGGTTCCAGCCGCCGGGAATGTACGCGTGACCAAGCGTGAAATGCTGCAGCGCGGCACCGGTGTAGAAACCTTCGTCGGTAAATCTGGCTCCATCCTGATCGTAGAAATGGAACGCCGGAAAGTCGGCGCTCAAATGCCAAAAGCGTAGCGCCAGCAGGCATATTGTCAGCAATAGGAGAGCCATGTGCCATCGATGCGCGCGCGATTCTGCTTTCATGCCTTTTTTTCTTCGTGATATTCCTGTTCCGTGTTCACAGCCCACAGGTTGGACTTGTCAGCGACGTTGTTCATGATATTTTCCGCTGCTGCCATCGCGGTCAGCATGGAATGATCCTGGTTATTGTACTTGTGCATTCCATTGCGACCCACCAGAAACAAATTCTCAAAGCCATCCGTGAATTTCTGGATCACGTCGAAGCGATCATAGGTTCCAAAGTATGCGGGATAGGTCTTGGGCACGCGCACAACATGGCCGTCCAGCACATCGGACGCCTTGAGGATGCCGATCTTTTCCATCTCCGCAACTGCAAATTTCTCGATGTCCTCGTCCGGCATTTTCCAGAGCAGGTCGGTATCGTTGCAGAAATATTCCAGACCGATCCACATCTTGGAACGATCGGCGACCATCCACGGACTCCAGTTATTGAAGATCTGCAGGCGACCTACGGTAACATCCGGCTCCTGAATGTAGATCCAGGTATCTTTCAGCGGACTGCCGTCGGGCTCGGTCACCAACAGTTGATTGACCAGCAAGCCGACGGTGATGAAGTCGCGATAAATCAGACCCTCGCTGACCTCTTTCACTTCCGCAGGAATCGGACACTGAAGACTGCGAATCAGGTGTTGAATCGGCATAGTGGAGATGACATAGTCGGAGGGAAAGACGTGCGTCTTCCCTTCTGCGTCGACGGCGACGACCTCGGAAATCCGATCGCCTTCGACTCGAAGTTCGGTAACGCGCGTCTGCATGTGCAGTTCACCACCATTGCTCTGCACCATGGATGCCACGTGCTCCCACAGCTGGCCGGGTCCAAATTTTGGATACAGAAAACGCTCGATGAGAGATGTTTCGACGCCTTTCTGGCTCAAATCGCCCGAGCTTTTCTTCTTGCCGGAAAACGCCTGCTTCACAAAATGTTTCACGGCGCTGGTCAGGGACAGGCCCTTGATGCGCTGGGCGCCCCACTCCGCGCTGATATGCCGCGGATGCACTCCCCAGACCTTTTCCGTGTAGGACTCAAAGAACAAGCCATACAACTGCTTGCCAAAACGGTTGACGATAAAGTCTTCAAGCGAGGTTTCCGGCTTGCGAGGAAAGAAACGCGCACGGAGATAGCTGAACCCGACCCTCACCGTACGCGGCAGTCCCAGTCCGCGCAGAGTTTCTGGGGTCAACTTGATGGGATAATCGAAAAATTTTCGCAAAAAATAAATCCGGCTTTTGCGGGGGCGGACCAGCATCACCAGGTCATTGCTTTCCGGGTCAAGGTTTCGCTCGCCGGCCTGGACGGTGCGCTGCTTGTTTTGATAGCTGATGGGAATCGCACTGCCAGCGCCATCGGTGGAAGCGGCGGGCATCACATCCAGCCACCATTCCATGACGCGATCGGACTTTGAAAAAAAGCGGTGGCCGCCGATATCCATCCGGTTGCCGTTGTAGCGGATGGTGCGGGAAATGCCGCCAATTTCGTTGGTAGCCTCCAGCACGATGGGGCGAACGTCGGAATGCCGCTGCAATTCCAGGGCTGCAGTCAGGCCGGCAGGCCCGGCACCAATAATGATTGCTGTTTTATGCATAATATTTTGTGGGTCTAGCGGTGCGGTGAAGATACCTGTCATTGTCTCGTATTCGTTGAATAGACGACAATGTTTTCAGCATCTGCCCTTCCATAGGATGGGGTTTCCTGGTGTTGAGCCATGGCTTGAAAATGCCGCAATCGGAAAATGCGATGCTATTCTGCCGCATGAGCCTTCCAGACACTGCAACCGTTTTCGGAGACCATCGAAATCTCATCGACCGTTCACAGCCCGGCACAAAGAATCCTTGAACTGGATGGACTGCGCGGCATCGCCATTGCCATGGTACTGATGCGGCATTACATCCATCATCCAAGCCTTCTTTTGCTGGGACCACAATGGGGTTGGATGGGAGTCAACCTGTTTTTCGTGCTTTCCGGATTTCTGATTACGTCCATTCTGCTGCGACTGACCGACCGGCGCGGCGCCTTGAAAATCTTTTACGTGCGACGCTCTCTTCGGCTGTTTCCTCTCTACTTTCTCGCCCTGCTCGTGTACTTCGTGGCCTCGGCGAGTGTGGGCACCCCGCAACCGGTGAAAACTGTCCTGCTGTACATCAGTTTCAACCAGGCGTTCTTGCCGCCGCTGATGACGCACCTTAAAATCGTGCCTCACCCAGACTGGGTGGTGATGGGTTTTGGCGTCCTGTGGTCCTTATCGGTGGAAGAGTATTTCTATATTCTGTGGGCTCCGCTGGTCACGTTCACACGCGCGCGACGCGCGACGCTGCTCACTATCCTGGCACTGATTCTTCTGCTGACACCCTGGACTCGATACTTTTATCCCGACCCCAAAGGGGGCCAGGAATTATTCCTCGCGCAAGTGGATTCGCTGGCTGCCGGCTGCGTGGTGGCGATCCTTTGGTGGGACCACGGCCACGTCTGGCGAGCCCGCCTGCAGCTCTATGCTCGCTGGTTGTATGGATGCGTTGCGGCGCTGATTGCGTTAGCCATCGGGATCGATTTCGCCACGAGCATCACCAAGAGAAGCGTGCTCGACCAGCGCATTTTTAACGCCACCGATTACACCGTGCTTTGGCTGGCATGGTCGCTGTGGCTCCTCGTCACTTTGGCAGTCAGCGGTACCTCCGGAGTCATGCCGCGCTTCCTGCGCCTGCCATCACTCCGCTGGCTGGGGAGGATCAGCTATTGTCTCTACATCGTGCACTATCCCATTTACCTGGCCCTGCGAAATTACCTTCCTCACAGCGTTGCACTGGTGACAGGATTGGCGGCCGCGCTTGGGATTTCCGCTCTCTCATGGCGATATTTTGAAGGCCCGATTGCACGATGGAAGCAACAGGCATTCCGCTATCCCATGGCGTCGCAACCTGAAGTCCCCTGCTAGAAACCTTCGCTATCCGACGGTCGAGGTGACCTATTCATAGGCTAGAGCGTCAATGGGATCTTTGCGGGCCGCTTTATAGGCCGGATAGATCGCGCCAATCAACGCGCTGATGAACGACAACAAGGTGGCCAGGATGAGCCAGTGTGCGGTTATCGGAAACGGCAGGGTGGGAAATCTTGTCATCACACTTTCTCGGACCACAAAGCTGACCCCCACGCCCAGCAAAATGCCGCCCGCGGCCAGCATCCCGGTCTCGCGGAGGATGACTCCGACGACATACCCGCGCGATGCTCCCAGCGCCTTCAAAATACCGATCTCGCGCGTCCGTTCCATGACCGCCGTGTACATGGACTGGAAGATGACGAGAAAGCCGATGACCAGCGCAATGCCAATGACAGTATCGAGCGCCGGCTCCAGGCCCGGAAGCCGGTTCGGCGTCAACTGCGAAATAAAGTCCTGGATGCTTTGCACCTGATAGGCTTCCATGCCGGGGGTGCTCTTTATCTCCTGCTCAACCACGGCTTGGTTGTTAGGATCATCGAGCTTCAAATAGAAAATCGACGCCTTGCCGGGAGAATCGTTCAACTGGTCCATCGTCGTCAGTTGGATAAACTTCCGGCCTCCCTTGCCATGCTCGACGATGCCGCAGATGCGGAAGGGATGGTTCATGATGGATATCCGATCGCCTATTTTACTGTGGCTGCTTTTTGCGGAAATATCGTCCACGATCACATCGAACGGGTGCTGGAACGGAGCGCCCGACAGAAATACAAACGGCTTGAGAGCATTGAAGCTGGCGAAGTCGATGCCGTAGATGTTTTCAACTGACTTTCCCGTGACGAATGTCACCGCGACCGGAGCTGAAACGGCTACATGCGGCAAACGACCCAGTATATCCGCGACCTTCGCGGATACGGGAGCGCCGCTGACTCCCACGAGAAAGCTGCTGTTCGCGGGCTTCACGATCAGGTCCGCGCCGATGCCCCTCGCATTTTCCCTCCAGCCGTTCAACTGGCCCAGCATAATGGCCGTTACAGAGAGAATCATGACCACTTCAATGGCGACAGCGGTAAGGCTAAGAAGCGAACGAAGGGGCCGGTAAATTAGGTTTCCGAAGATAAGTTTGTTCATTTGAGTTGTAGCAATCAGGGAGAGTGCCAGGGATCCGGTTCCGGGGCACAACCCCCAACGGAGTGCGTCTCTGTCAGTATATGGGCTCAGCGGAAAGATCGCTTTCATCCGGTAAAAAGCACCAAAAACTGGGCAATGCCCTTCGGTACTATAGAGATACGTCACCGAATTTGACGGTATCGCAGCGGCACTAATTGATTTGACTCGTTTATTGTGCAGGATTAATCTGCAAACACCGAATCATCAGCGCAAATTGAAAGCTTTACCTGTGACGGCTGGAACGACATCCATGGAGCACTTCGGAGAAGCACTTCGCTGTGAGCGACAACGCCGCTCTGTCAGTCTGGAAGATATTGCCCAGACGACGAAGGTGACCGTCCGCAGTCTGCAGGCGCTGGAGTCCGACGCGTTCGATCAGTTGCCCGGCGGAATCCTCAGCAAAGGCATTGTTCGCAGTTATGTGCGCTTCCTGGGCCTGGACGAAGGGGAATGGGTCGAGCGCTTTCTGGATGCCAGCGGGCAAAAGAACCCACCGGCAGCGAATAATGATAACGATTGGGCGGCATTCGCGCTGAGCGTCTCCACGCACAGGGGTGGCCGCGTTACCGACACCAAGCTGCGCTGGGCGGGTGTTCTCGCACTGCTACTGTTGCTCGGTGGATTAGGCTGGATTGTCTGGGGGTATGTCCATCAGCGGATGACAGCCTTGTCCATCGTTTCGTCATCCAATTACGCTTCCTCATCTGCGATACGCGCGCCTTCGGCGGCACCCGTTGTGGACCACGTGAAAAAGCCTCACCATCCCAAGTCCCATTCACTGCGATAATCGACACGCCATCGCCGTATCTTCCCCATTGGCTGAGCTTCGTTTGCCCGTACAATTTAAACATTTGTTAGCCTGATAGTAGCGATACTAGGTTCGTTTCTCCGCTGTCCGCTTCCCCGGGCTGTGATAGGCGTCCAATATCGCAGCGGCGTTCAAGTCCAGGCCAAAAATTCAAGGCTCGACCCGCACCAGGAGGAATTTTGCCAATACAAGATCGTTTGTTATTTACCTCGGAATCCGTGACCGAAGGACACCCCGACAAGATTGCCGATCAGATTTCCGACGCCATACTGGATGCATGTCTGGACCAGGATCCGCATAGCCGGGTCGCTTGTGAAACCCTGACCGCGACCGGGCTGGTGGTAATTGCAGGAGAAATCAGCACCCGGGCGTACGTCGATTTTCAATCGCTGGTGCGTGGCGTCGTTGCCTCCATCGGTTACGACAATGCGATGTATGGCTTCGATTCCAACACCTGCGCCGTGATTTCGACCATCAACAAGCAATCCGGCGACATCGCAATGGGCGTCGATACCGGCGGGGCGGGCGACCAGGGCATGATGTTCGGTTATGCCACCGATGAGACCCCTGAGCTGATGCCAATGCCCATTTCCCTGGCCCATAGGCTGACCCGGCGCCTGTCGGAAGTCCGAAAATCTGGCCAACTCAGCTACCTCCGCCCCGATGGCAAGAGCCAGGTCACGGTGGAATATGACACCAACGGCAAGCCCGTCCGGGTGGATGCTGTGGTCGTCTCCACGCAGCACGCGGAGAGCGTTACCAACGAAGAACTGCGTGCTGACATTCTCAAGCATGTCATTCAGGCGACCGTCCCGGCAGAACTGCTGGACGAGGACACCAAATACCACATCAATCCAACCGGACGCTTTGTCATCGGCGGTCCCATGGGCGACACCGGCCTGACCGGTCGCAAGATCATCGTCGATACCTACGGCGGCACCGGCCGTCATGGCGGCGGCGCCTTCAGCGGCAAGGATCCGACCAAGGTGGATCGCTCCGCGGCGTATATGGCCCGCTATATTGCCAAAAATATTGTTGCGGCTGGTCTCGCCCGTCGTTGCGAAGTGCAATTGGCGTATGCCATCGGGGTGGCGGAACCGGTCAGCGTGCTGGTCGATACGTTTGGCACGGGAACAGTTTCGGTCCAGACGCTGCAGCAGCTTGTCCGCAAGAATTTCAAGCTCACCCCGCGAGACATCATCGAAAGCCTGAATCTTCGTCGACCCATTTACCGCAAGACGGCCGCCTACGGGCACTTCGGTCGCAACGATCCTGACTTTACCTGGGAAGCGACCGACAAAGCCGCAGCGCTGAAAGAGCAAGCGGCCGCCAAGCAAGCTGTTCCAGCAGAGAAGTAGCTGTGCGCTTCGAGATTTGCAAAACAGGGCAAGCCTAATCGGCCTGCCCTGTTTTGCTTTGGAGCGCACAATAGAAGCCGGCTGCAGCCATGGAACCCAGCGATCGAAAATTTGACCGCAAGAAGCGGAGTGCGCCCGCCCGCGACCCTGGGCGAAGATTGTCTTCAGGCAGGGAGGAATCTATGACTGGAGATCATCTATGGGATCGTGCGTGGAAGATGGTCGTCGAGCGTACGGCAACGGCGGACGCAATGTTCGTCTACGCCGTGCGTACCACGGGCATTTACTGTCGACCGTCATGTCCAAGCCGCAGACCGCTGCGCGCATCGGTGGAGTTTTACCCCACCAGCGAGTTGGCGGAACGCGCGGGATATCGGGCCTGCAAGCGCTGCACGCCGTCCCAGGAACATCCCCAGCTTCGTACCTTGAGCGCCGCCTGCAATTTTCTTGACCGGCATGAAGACCAACCAGTCAAACTCCAGGACTTGGGCAACGCCGTGGGTCTGAGCCCCTTCCACGTACAAAAAATCTTTCGCCGCTGCCTTGGCATTACGCCCAGGGAATACCAGCAGACGCGCCGGATCGAGCGATTTCGCCGTCAGGTCTCGCAGGGGAAAACCGTAACGGCTACCCTCTATGAAGCAGGATTCGGCTCCAGCAGCCGCGTGTACGAACATGCGAATCAGCAGTTAGGCATGACACCGGCAGAACTGCGCCGCGGCGGAAAGAACATCAAAATTCGCTATAGCATCTGTGATTCGCCGCTCGACAAAATGCTGGTCGCGGTGACCGATGTCGGGTTATGCTCCATCTCCTTCGGCATGCTGGAAAGCGAACTGGAGGATGATCTGGCGACACGTTTTTCCTGCGCGGATATCAGCCGGGATCAGTCGAGTCTTGGATCCCTTGTGCAACAGGTCTTGTCGCATCTGACGGAGCATTCAGTAGCTCTGGATCTGCCGCTGGATGTGCGCGCCACGGCATTCCAGAAGCGCGTCTGGGAGGCGCTGCAGCAAATTCCGCGTGGCGAGACACGCTCGTATGGCGAAATCGCGGAGTCTCTGGGGCAGCCTAGCGCCGCGCGGGCCGTCGCCCGTGCCTGCAGCCAAAATCCAGTGGCCGTGGTCATTCCATGTCATCGCGTCGTGGGATCGAACGGCAAGCTGACCGGCTACCGCTGGGGCCTCGAGCGCAAACAAAAGCTGCTGGGTATGGAACGCAAAAGGAGTGAGTCGGCTTGATTGGTTGGTGCAAAGTTGCCTGAAGCTGGACGCTGCTGAGAATCATTCGATTTTTTGGTTTATGAACCAACGGTCTATTCATCCGTGCGGCTAGTCATTACTTCGCAATTGCCGACAATCCGGAACTTACCGAACAGGTGACAATCCAATCAAGGTACTTTGAGGTTCACTTCTTCAGCTCAGGATGTTCTGAGACGCTCAAAATATTCCCGTCGGGGTCCTTGAACCAAGCGACCTTCGCGCCGGAGGACGAAGTCCAGATGCCTAGCTCATCTTGATCCATACCCCCATAGCGCTCGAAGCGGACTCCGCCCCTCCCACTTCTCTCGTGCTGTAATCCACTCCCTTATAAAGGGTTATCCACACCGTCGCTCAAAAAGTGAGGAAAGTCCTGATGATCTTCTATTTACATGACTACATTTAACGGTACAAAATGCCGCTTTCACTCATCCGTTCAACCGCTTACCCGTTTTTCGCCCCGGAAGATCCGTCACAGCACAAAGGGTAAGCGTGGAATACGCCCCGAGCATTTTCACGCTGCAGGCCTACTTCAAGAGATTCTTTGCGATGAAGAGAACGTTGGCCGGACGTTCCGCCAGGCGGCGCATGAAGTATGGATACCATTCCGTGCCAAACGGAACATACACGCGCATGCCGTAGCCTTCCTTTGCCAGCGAAGTTTGCAGATCGCGGCGCACACCATACAGCATCTGAAATTCAAAGCTGCGTTTATCGATTCCTTCCTGTTCCACAAACTTTTTGGTTGCACGGATGATCGCTTCATCGTGCGTGGCCAACCCGTGATAGACCCCGCTGGTCAACAAAATCTTTGTCAGTTTCAGATAGTTGGCATCCACATCCGCTTTGTCGGGAAACGCCAGTATCGGCGGTTCCTTATACGCGCCTTTGCATAGCCGAATGCGAATTTGATCGGCCAGTAGCAGGCGAACGTCTTCTTCACATCGATACAGATACGATTGCAGCACGGTCCCGATGCGACCCGCATGATTGGGCATGGCGTGGATTTCGCGAGTCATGTCGATGGTCGCCTGCGTCAGCTCGCTGCCTTCCATGTCGACGCGCAGAAAATTGTTGGTGGCGGCGGCATGGTCGACCAGCTCGCTGGTAATCTGGCGCGCAATGGCGGGGCTGATGTTCATGCCCATCTGCGTCAACTTTGCGCTGACGTTGGCCTGCAGCCCGCGCTGCTGAATCGCATCCAGCAGTTGATGATAGATGTCGGCGGCGCGGCGCGCCTCTTCTTCGGTGGTGACATTTTCTCCCAGGCTGTCGAGCGAAACCGGAATGCCTTCGCGGTTCAGTGTCTCGGCGACACGCAAAGCGTCGGAGACCTGCAGGCCTGCGATAAAGCGCCCGGACATCTTTTGCCCCATGCGGGACTTTTCCGCGAAAGAGCGCAAATATCTGTTCTGCGACAGCGCAATCAACGCAGAGCGCAGGAGGTTCATGCTCATAGGAAAGGTGCCTCGACCAAACCCTCTATTGTGTCACAACGCCAAACAACACGAAGTGATGGCCCAGCTTAAATCGATTGGAAACTTAAATTATGGAGGGAATTTCAATGAAATGGATCTGCGTTTTTTTGTCTGCCTTGTCCTCGCGCCCTTCGCCGCCGCGCAAAATGCACCCACGGTCAAACAGGCGGAGTCTGCTTGCGGTTCATTCGACGTGAAATTTGATGTGAAGACGGAAGCCCGACAACATCCGCTTGCGCCAGCGGAAGCGGACAAAGCACAGATCTACGTCATCGAGGACTGGGACTGGCGGGATCGAGGAAGGATCAACAGACCCACCGTTCACGTGGGAATGAATGGAAAATAGCTGGGCGCGGACCAAGGCGATTCCTATGTATTTTTTCCTGCCGATCCCGGACAGCACCACATGTGCGTCAGCTGGCAGCAAGGGATGGGAAGCTCCAACAACTTGATCGCAGTCTATGGACTCGACGCAAAGGCGGATCAAACTTACTATTTGCGCGCAAACATCGCTCGAGGAGAAAGCGTCATACATGCGCTGACTCTTGAGCCACTGAATATCGATGAAGCGAGCTCTTGCTGGCCAGATACCCACATGCCAATTCAACGACCAAAAATAGCGCAGCCGTCAACAACTAGCGCTTCTCGATGGCTACGTACTTATTCGGATAGGCGGGCCCGGTATATTCGGCGCGTGGGCGAATCAGGCGGTTATCCTCGAATTGCTCAATCGCATGTGCGCACCAGCCGGCAACACGGCTGACAGCGAAGATGGGCGTGAACAGATCGACGTCGATGCCCAGCGTGGTATACGTTGAAGCCGAATAAAAATCCACGTTGGCGTTCAGCTTCTTCTCTGCGTTCACGAACTGTTCGATCTTGCGCGACATGTCGAACCACTTTGGATTGCCGTCTGCGCGTCCCAGATCCTGCGACATACGGCGTAAATGAGTCGCTCGCGGATCTTCCGTGTGGTACACGCGATGGCCGAAGCCGGGAACTTTCTTTTTGTCGGCCAGCATCTGACGCACATACTCCACTGGGTCCGCGCCCGCCTTGTCGATGGCGAACAGGATGCGCATCACCGCCTCGTTGGCGCCGCCGTGCAACGACCCCTTCAATGCGCCAATGGCTCCAGTGATGGCAGAATGCATGTCCGACAGCGTGGCAACAATCACACGCGCGGCAAAGGTGGAAGCGTTCAACTCATGGTCCGCGTGCAGAATCAGCGCGACATCCAGCGCATGCTCTGCCGTCGGCGAAGGCTTCTCGCCGTTCAACATCCACAGAAAGTTGCCGGCATGGCTCAACGAAGGGTCTGGCGGAACGATGGATTTTCCTTTGCGAACGCGGTCGAAAGTTGCGATAATCATCGGAAGTTGCGCGGTCAGGCGAAACGCTTTGCGAACGTTGGCCTCATGCGACAGAGATTCCTGATCCGGATCGTACATGCTGAGCGCGGAGACCGCAGTGCGCAGGACCGCCATCGGCAACGCATCCTTCGGCAATGCTTCCATCAGCCGCACAACCTCAGGCGGCAGCGCCCTGCTATTTGTCAGATGTTGATTGAATTCCGCGAGTTCTCGATCAGAAGGCAGGCGCCCGAACCACAATAGATAGGCCGTTTCAGGAAATGTGGACTTCTCCGCCAGTTCATGTATGTCCATTCCGCGGTAGGCCAGGATGCCCGCTTCTCCATCAATAAAACAAATTGCAGAGTCGGATGCAACGACATCTTCCAGACCTCGTGCCGCGGCAGTCATCGCCATGTTCATGTTCTCCAAACGATTTTTTCTCTGTGCGAAAGCGTTGCCAGTCCGCCCTACACCACTGTCTTGATACTACAATGCAAACCAGAGGTTCGTCATGCAGCAGGGCGGTTGGCGCCCCTCGCTACAGTTTGCTTCCCCGAGTCGCTCATCGCCTGCACACTGTCACTGCTACACAATAAAAAATGTTTACCAACATGCTCGTCATTTGTGTGAGCCTTGTTTTTGTGAAAGCCTAAGACGTGTTATTTGATCGTACTTAATGCGTCTTGAATCGCTTGTCCTGCTGCGCGCACCGCACGATGCGAGGAGTTTTTTCGACATGCCTGAATACAACGACCCGTACGGGGAACAAAGACATTTCCCGGGCCTTCTGATTTTGATTGCGGGGCTCTCTTTTCTGCTGGCCATTGGTGCGCTGGCGTGGAGTTATTTTTTAGAGAATCGCTTGGAAAGAACCGAAGCAAAATTGCTCCATGCACAAGAACAGGTCGAGCATATCTCTGCTCAGCATGCCGAGATATGGCGCCAAATGCGCGCGACGAATGATGCGTTTGGAGCCAAGCTGGGCATCACGCAGCAACAGATTGAACTGCGAGCGCAAGACATACTGCATCAACAGCAGCTTTCCGACGCACGCATGGCCAAGCAGGAAGCGGCCACTCGCCAAAAGGTGACCGACGTTTCCCATGCCGTCTCCAACGTGCAGACGGATGTTGGCGGCGTCAAGCAGGATGTCGTCCGTACCCGGCAGGAACTGGCCAGTACCGAACAGCAGCTACATGCAGTTGTTGGCGATTTGGGTGTACAGAGCGGTCTGATCGCGACCAACACCGAGCAGATGAATTACCTGAAGAACAAAGGAGATCGCGACTACTTTGAGTTCACCCTGCGCAGGAACCAGCCGCCGTCTTCAATCTCCATTGTAAAACTGCAGTTGCGGAAAGTCGACGTCAAACATTCGCGCTATACCCTGGTGATTTTTTCCGATGACAAGCGAATCGAGAAGAAAAACCGCGATCTGGATGAGCCCTTGCAGTTCTATACCGGCAAATCGCCGATGCTGTTTGAGGTGGTCGTCAACCGGATCGGAAAAAATCGAGTTTCTGGATATTTGTCCGCTCCCAAGAACGCTCCCAAGCCCTTCGTTCCGTAGCGCGAACCTCCTGTCGGTGTCACGAAAGCGCGTCCATTCGTGCATCTCATCGCGACGCCCCGTATTCGCTATTGCAGAGGAAGCATCACGGAACGTCCGCGTTCAAAGCTGATGATGATGTGGGCGTCTTTGCGCTGACTCCACTGGTTCTTCGTCCACGGATAGGCGAAAACCATCAGGCCTTCCGCTGAACCTCCCGGCGGAATGACAGTATGACGCGTCAAAGGAGCCATGCTCATCGACATCAACTGTGGAAAGCGCTGCATAAACCGGTCAATGTCAGCGGGCAACGCTGCCGAGCTTTGACTGCCGAACGCCTCGGGGCCGAGTTTCACATCGGACACAAGATCAAAAACTGTCAGCGGCTGCTTGCTGATGTTTGTTACCCGCGCCTGCACCAGGACCACAGTCTCAACCTGCTGCGGCAAAGTACCTGGCATTCCCGGCCCTTGCGGCGACTCGCCGGAATCCACCTGCACCTGGTAGACATACTGCCGGAGCAACGTGGCGGAAGCATCGGGCTTCGATCGACCGAAGTGCGCAAACAATACCCACGCAATGGCGAGGCCCACGATGACAATAATCGCGGGAACGACAAGCGGGCGCCAGGGGTCTGTCGGCTCAATCTCATCCATCTCGATCGCACCGACGTTCGGGGTCTGCGCAGTAACAGGGAGCGACGGTCCTGTTGAGGGCGTCTCTGGAGGTGAGGATTCGGGGGTAATCATAGTTGCAAGCAGTTTACTCGGATTCCGAAGAAATCAGGAGATAAAGTTTAGGGAATTCGCGGACGAAATTGCTTTAATACCTCCTCCGCCAATCGCGTATTCAGGACATCTTCCGCCCGCTGCCCAGCTCGACGCAGCTGTTGGATGCCGTAGCGCATTTTTTCAAGATGCGAGGTGTGATGCGAGTCCGTGTTCACGACGATCTTGCAACCCAGCCCCCGAGCGCGGCGCAAATTGCGATCGTTCAGGTCCAGTCTTTCCGGATACGCATTGTGCTCGACGGCCACCCCCAGTGCTGCACAGCGTTTCAGGATTGCATCGAGGTCGAGCGCATACGCATCGCGACGCAGCAGCAAACGCCCTGTTGGATGTCCAAGGATACGTACGAAAGGGTTCTCGATGGCGCGCAGAATACGCTCTGTCATTTGTTCTGACGGCTGACCGAAATGAGAATGCACACTGGCGATGACGACGTCCATTTGGGCCAGAACATCATCGGAAAGGTCGAGCGCTCCGTCAATAAGAATATCGACTTCAATGCCGGGAAAGACCCGAATCCGCCCCTCCATCTCCCGATCAACCGCGCGAATGCGTTCGATATGCTCCAGGGCACGGGCATCGTCCAGCCCATTCGTCATGGCTAGATTCTTCGAGTGGTCGGTGATTGCAATGTAGCCGTAGCCGCGTGCCAGCGCTGCCTCTGCCATCTCGCGGATTGTGTTTTTTCCGTCGGTCGCATTTGTGTGCATATGCAGATCGCCGCGAATGTCAGACTGTTCAATCAGCACCGGAAGCCGATGTTCGGCCGCCAATTCAATCTCTCCCAGGTCTTCGCGCAACTCAGGCGGAATCCAGTCCAGATCCAGCGCCGCATAAATTTCTTCTTCTGTGCTGCTGGGAAGCGCACTGCCATCGTCCAGTCGCGTCAGTGCATATTCGTTCAGCGTGTAGCCCATTTTCAACGCTCGTTGCCGCAGCGCCACATTGTGCAACTTGGAGCCTGTAAAGTATTGCAGCGCCGCGCCATAGCTTCTTTCCGGCAGCATCCGCACATCCACCTGCAAGCCTTGGCGCAGCCGAAAACTTACCTTGTTCTGCCCTTTGCCAAGGATGTCAGCAATAGGGGGATAGGCCGCCACATATTCCACCACGGCAGCCACCTTGTCTTCCTCGCAGGCTGGGCCTGTGATCAGAAAATCCAGATCTCCAACCGTTTCGCGGCCCCTGCGCAGGGAGCCCGCCGGCGTCACTCGATCAATGCCAGAAAAATTGCGCAGATATTCCGTCAACTTCTTCGCTGCCAGCTCCGCGTCATCCAGGTGGAACCGTCCAATGTTTTTGCGATGCTCGGCGATGCCCTGCAGCAGTTTTGAGATCTGCTTGGGTCCGCATCGAGGCAGGTTATCCAGGCGGCCTTCTTTACACGCGGCTTCCAGTTCGTCGACACTCGAAATTTGCGCGGCATCCCAGAACAACGCCACCGTCTTCGGCCCCATGCCGGGTAGCTTTAATAGTTCCAGCATGGAAGGCTTGTAGCGAGCCAGCAATTCCTGATGCAAACCGAGTGTGCCTGTCTGCTCCAATTCGGCAATGTTTGCCGCCATTCCTTTGCCGATGCCGGGAAGCTCCAGCAGTTTTTTCGGCTCCGCCGCCAACGCGCCCACAGAAACCGCGCTTTGTTCCACCACTTCCGCGGCGCGTCGATAGGAACGAATGCGAAATGAGTCCGCCGCGCTCACTTCCAGCAGATCTGCAGTCTCCGAAAGGATTTGCGCAATGTGACGATTTTCCATGGCGATAGAAGAGGCGGAAATTCTGCGCCTCGAAGGCATCATCGCATTCCGCGGACAAAAATAAAAACCCGGCGCAAAGGCCGGGTTGGGGAAAAGGTATGAGGTGCAATCGCACGCAAGTAAATCAGCGGTATCGCGCGTCTTGAGCAATAAGTAGATGCAGAAGAACACACGAAACCGACCACTTGCGAAGATCCGCCAATTCGAGGGAACTCTTCGCGAGTATCTCTATTGACTTTGCAGGGCGCCTTCCGACCGCATCACCTGATCCGCCTGCGGTCCTTTATCTCCCTGAACGATGTTAAACTCCACCGGATCGCCTTCCTTCAGACTTTTGTAGCCGTCGGTTTGAATCGCTGTGTAATGCACGAATACATCGGGACCGTCATCGCGCCCAATGAATCCGAACCCTTTTGCATTATTGAACCACTTTACTTTGCCTTTGTGATGAGACACGGAACACGCACCTCTTATCTTCTACAGATCGGAAACCGCGAGGGGCTCCTGCCGATATAGACGCAGGCTGGGAAGAATCGTTATGCAGAGAATTCAAAAATAATGAATCAGCGGACGGTAGAAATGACGAAACGCAGATTTATTAAAGTGTTTTGCGTGAGCGATCTCGGTTCGTCACGGGAAAAATGAAAGCGAGGATTCTGGAAATCACGAATGACGATTCCCTCCACAATTTCCAAATGCCACGGATAGGTGAATCGTTTTACAACACGCTGGCAGCGCGGCGACGCACATACATCAGAATCGCGATGATGGATTTGGCGTCGATAATTTTTCCGCTGTCCACCCACTCCAGCGCTTGCGACAGCGGAATCTGCTTGTGTTCGATATATTCATCCTCATCCGGCGCGGATTGCCCGCTGCTTAATCCCTCCGCCAAGTAGACCTGCATCCATTCGCCCAGGAATCCCGGGCTCACGTAGAACCGCGCGATCTTGGTCCAGCGTTTGGCGAGATAGCCGGTCTCTTCCAGCAATTCTCGTTTCGCGCCGGGCAATGTGGCCTCCTCCGGCTCTTTGCGCCCGGCTGGGATCTCCCACATGTATTGTCCGGCGGCATGGCGATACTGGCGCTCGACGACAATCAACGGATCGGCTGGATTGCGCGTATCGTCCACAGCAAGAATGACCACGGAACCGGAGTGGCGGATCACATCGCGCCGAGCGGTGTCTCTCTCGGGCTCACGCACATAATCCGTGTACACATCGAACAGCGGTCCCTGATAAGCCAGCCTGGATGAAATCAGCGCAACTTTAGCGCTACCCTTTCCGATGAGTGCGGGCCGGCTAGAACCGGATTTGGATGCGCCAGGTTTTGCAGTGGTAGAAACGGCATTCTTGCGGGTCGCAAGCTTCTTGTCGGAGATTGGATTCTTGTCGGTTTTGCTTTTTGCTTTTCCGCGCTTTTCTTTCTTTGCCGTCTTCAATAATGTTGTTTTCTGCCCAGTTCGCATCCAGTTCCTTTCGGGGTGTTCGTTTGGGTTGGGAATCTCTCCAAACTGTATCGGCGGAACATCCATTCCACATGAGACCATAAACCAAATTTGCCCGCGTGACAAAAAAGATTGAGGGAATCGGCGAGTTATCTATCGTGTGGTTGGATTGACGTTCTGGCGATCGATCTCGGCAAAGGACATATTCGCCGCCGGGTGGCCCGTAGCGCGCTTCCAGTCCTGAAATAGCTGGCCATAGCTTGCCTTCAAAT
>JAJZCA010000253.1 GCA_021798735.1 Acidobacteriota bacterium
GGGACCCTTGCGGGTCCGTGTCGATCAGCACGGCCGGCCCCTGGCCGGCGCGCTCCAGTGCGACCGCCAAGTGCGCCGCGAGCGTTGTTTTGCCGCTGCCGCCTTTCTGCGAGGCGAGGATGATGGTACGCATTTACAAAAACGCTCCTTAGCGGATTTCAATAATAGCGGTTTTCCGTAATTACGTCTACAATATACCAACGTTGGCTCGGCCATGGTCGCGCCAACATTGGCAGGGTAGGAGAGGGCGTGTGCTCTGGAGGTCTCCTCTTTCGATGCTGACGCAATCGTGCCAACGACAATGACTTGTCCTTGTCTCGCCGATTCCGCCAATAGTTCGCAGTTGCAGAAATTCCTACGCTCTCGCACCGATCCGCAGCTCTCCGAGCCCCCGCGCCTCGTCGGACGGGTCCGAAACCCTCGGAGAAGTCGGTACTCTCAAGATTGCTTACCATGAGGCTATTAATTCGGGGCTGGTTTTCAGTCAGGTCGGTATGGCGTAGGGTGGATTTTCCGCAGGAGGACGCAGTTTGATTACACTCACGAAGGCCCACGTTTTTAAATACAAGTCGATCGAGGATTCCTCTTCGGTCGAGATCGGCAAGGATGTCACTGTCCTTGTTGGAAAGAACGAATCCGGGAAAACCGCCTTCCTCGAAGCCCTGCACAAGGCGCTCCCGTTGGAGACAGCCAAGTTCAATTTTGTTTTCGACTACCCGAGGAAAGACTATGTCCGTTATAAATCTCAGCACGATGCTGGGTCCTTTGCGAAAGTCGTAGAGCTGACGTTCTGTATCGAGAAGGATCTCGCCGCCAAAATTAACAATGAGGTGTTCCACGGCACTCAAGTCATTCAACCTAGCCACGCTTTTAGAAGGACAACCACTTACGGGAGCGGAAGCTCCATCGATCTAGACCTGGACTTGCCGAAAGCAATTGCCGCTCTGAAAATACCCCTAGAAAACATTGAGCATACTGACGCAATCTTCGGCCACGAGAAGTCTCTGGAGGATGTGCTCGCCAAGATCGAGGCGAAACAGTTGCCGGTGGATAGTACGCTCGCCGGTTTTGCCAAGGAATGGCGCGGCCGCGCCGCGAAATCGGCGAACGGATTGGATCTCATAGCGTGGCATGTCTGGAGTATTTACCTGAGCAACCCGCTTCCGTGCTTCCTCTACTTCGATGATTACAGGCTTCTGGAGGGCAAGATTAATCTTGATGCTCTGAATCAGCGCAAGGTTAACAGTCAGCTCACCGATGCCGACAAGACCGCCCTTGGGCTTTTTGAACTTGCTGGAATTGACCTTAATGAACTTATGAGCGAGGAGGGTTACGAGAACTCAAAAGCAAAGCTGGAGGCGATTGGCTTGACGATCACACAGCAGGTTTTTGAGTACTGGACGCAAAATAAAGAACTTGCCGTTGAGTTCGATATAAAGACAGACCAAATGGATGCGCCGCCGTTCAACAAAGGCAGAAATCTCTATATCAGGGTGAAGAACCTGAGGCACGGTGTAACCGTGCCTTTCGATCAGCGGAGCAAGGGCTTCATTTGGTTTTTCAGCTTCATGGTATGGTTCTCGGCCGTTGAAAGCCGCGTCGGAACAAGCAAAGAGCTGATTCTTCTCCTCGACGAGCCAGGACTGAGCCTCCACGCCCTTGCACAGTCTGATTTTCTGGCTTACATCGACAAGCTCTCGGAGTCACGCCAGATCATCTATACAACGCATTCTCCATTCATGGTCGAAAGCGGCCGACTGGAAAGAGTGCGGGTGGTGGAGGACCGCCCCACGGAGGGAACAACGGTTACCGGCGAGCTGCAAGGGTCCAGCGAAGAAAGCCTTTTCCCGCTGCAGGCGGCTCTCGGATACTCAATCGCGCAGAATCTTTTCATTGCAAAAAAGAATGTCCTCGTCGAGGGTCCGGCTGATTTGCTTCTTCTTCAGCATATGTCCGCGTTACTGGAGCAAGGCGGCAAAAACGGCTTAGCAGAAGGGGTGTTTGTTCCTGTAGGAGGGCTCGACAAGCTCGCGACGTTCATCGCTCTCCTCGGAGCCAGCAAATTGAAGATGGTTGTCCTGCATGATCGCGCGGCGGCACCGCACCAGAACCTAGAGAAACTGATCCATCAGAAAATGATTGAGCACAAGCGCGTGCTCAACTTCTCGATGTTCCGTACTCCCAACAACCAGGAAACTGATATTGAAGACCTCTTCCCGGAGGCCCTTTACGTTGAGGCGTTCAATGCGGCATATGCGAAAGAGCTGGCGGGAACCACGCTCGCTGTGGCCGACCTTGGTCAGCACCCACGGATCATTGAACGGATCAGCCAGTGGCTGAAAGGGAAGGATATCACTCTGCTGAAAGATGGGGGCTTCAACCATTATCGCGTTGCGCAGGCTTTACTACCACGGTTGACCGCGGCGGCTCTCTCTCCTGCTGATATTGGCCGCTTCGAGATGCTATTCGCGCGCGTGAACAGCGCTTTAGGGAAAGGGGAAAGCCGTGAAATCTGAAAGCGGCGCGACATCTGTACGCGCGACGATCACTTTTCCGCCCGATCTTCACGCAACTCTCGAACAAATCGCCAAGGAGAAAAAAGTATCGCTGGCGTGGGTGGCCCGAGAAGCGGCGGGAAAATACATCGGCGACAAGTGGCCGCTGTTCAAAGGGCAGGAGAGATCATGAACGACGGGAGAGAGTTAAATGGCAAGATCCGTCCTTGAAGCTGAACACAGTCAGGCGGCCCCGTGCCCGCCTTCTGTTATCGCGACGGGGTATTACAGGGCATTCAGGGACTATGCACGCGAAAGGACTTGTCGGCCACTGCTTCTGCAAGGCGACGCGATGATGGTCCTGAAGGAGTTGCCGGCTGATTCCATCGATTGCGCGATGACATCCCCACCGTATTGGGGCAAACGCGAGTACGAAAACGGCGGCATTGGCCTTGAAGCGGACTATCGCGATTATGTGCGGGACTTGGCTACGATCTTCGGAGAAGTGAAACGGGTGCTGAAGACGGAAGGTTCGTTCTGGCTCAACATCGGAGACACCTACGAAAACAAGGGTCTGGTCGGAATACCGTGGCGCTTGGCGTTTGAGCTGACCGACACTCAGGGCTGGATACTGCGAAACAGCGTGATCTGGAACAAGGTTAAGAGCGGGATGGACAACACCAAAGATCGCCTTGGCAATGTGCATGAGAACATCTTTCATTTCGTGAAGCAGGCGAAGGGATACTATTACAACGCTGACGCCATTCGCTCCAAGCCGCGGGAAGCAAAGGTTGTGAACGGCGCAGTTGTTTCTGCGACGGGGGTCTCCGGTGTGCGGTATAAGCGCCAAATCGAGCTATCGACGGACCTCAGCGAAGCTGAGAAAAGGGAAGCTTTCCGTGGGTTGGATATGATGCTTGCGGATGTGGGGGCGGGGAAAATTTCGGATTTCAGAATGATCATTCGGGCGCAGCAGCGAGCAACCCATTCGGACAGCGAGAAGCTATCAGGCCGCGCGAAAGAACTGCGCGATAAAGGGTTTTACTTCTTGCGCTATCACCCGAACGGAAGCAAACCAAGCGATGTATGGGATATCATCCCGGAAGACACCCAAGGGAGGGAATCGCACTTCGCGCCATACCCGGTGGACCTGTGTTGCATTCCAATTCTCGCAGCTTGCCCTGAAGGCGGCATAGTGCTTGATCCATTCTGTGGAACCGGAACAACCCTTTTTGCGGCGCGTAACCTAAACCGGAAGTCCGTGGGCATTGATATATCGGGGCAGTACTTGGCGCACACGCAAGAAAGGTGTGCGAGCCTGCTATGAGCGCGATCGTCGAACTTTTTGGCCGTTGCGCGGAGAAGCAAGGGGGAGGCTGGAAGAAAATCGTCGCGGGGCAGCAGTGCCCGTTTCTGGGGAAGAAGTGCTACAAAGTCCGGAAGAGCGATCCCGAAACCTCCATCGGGTCGTGTACCGTTGTGTACGGCAAAGAACTGGAGCCGGTTATCATCTGTCCGACGCGATTAATAGAGCGGCGGCAGATATTCACGGATTGCCTGCACCTGCTTACTACTCACGAGCCTGGCAACGAGCTTCATATCGTGTCAGAAGTGGGGATACCAGGAGGAAGCGTCGATTATTTCCTTGTGTCCGCGCAGGCAGGAAAGGTCAAGGATTTCGTCGGCATCGAGCTTCAGACTCTCGACACTACGGGCACAGTATGGCCGGAACGTCAGCGCCTTTTGAAGAAGCTGGGAGTTCCTCGGAACGATGACAGCGAGAATTCGAGCAAGTCATTCGGCGTGAATTGGAAAATGACGGCGAAGACGATTCTGGTGCAGATGCACCATAAGATCCAGACGTTCGAGCATGTCAACAAAAAACTTGTGCTAGTAACGCAGGACAGACTGCTGGAATACATGACACACGAGTTTAATTTTGGCCACTTGAAGAACCCAGCGGCGATTGGCGATTCAATGCATCTGCACGCCTATAAGATGGAGCGGCAGAAGGGCAAGTCATACAAGCTGGTTCTAAAGTCACGGCTGAGCACCGATGCGGAAGGAATCGCAACCTGCCTGGGTTTACAGGCGGAGGCGCGTGTTGAGCTTGAAGAGATCATCCGAGCCTTGCAGGCGAAGATTGGTCCAGCGACATTGTTTACGCTGGTTTAGAAGCATGGAGTCTAAATTGCGATCCGCTCGACTTCATCGAGCGAGATCTCATCCTCGCGCCGGTCGTAGAGCTTCGTCGTCCTGGGCGACTCGTGGTTGGCGAGGTGCTGCGCCACTTCAAGCTTGCCGCCGTTCTTCAGGTACGCGATGATGCCGGTCGCGCAATCCGATCAGGGCCGGTTCTTCCATGCTTCTCAAGCTTATTTTGGCCTTGTTTTCAAGCATGATAAAAGACATTATCATGCTTAAACATTCCCGAAGGTTCCCCCTCCGGAGATTCCTCCGCCGGAGACTCCTCCGCCCATGACCGAGCCCACTGAACTGATCCCGGCCCAGAACCAGGGCCTAGCGCCCGCAGGGCTGACGCCCCCTGGGCTGACGGCCCCAGGGCCGACGCCCGCAGGCCTGCCAGGCCTGACACCCGCGCAGTACGGCGCGCTCGCCGCCTGCCCGCCCGAACTCGAATGGCTGGCCAACCTCACCAATCCCCAAACCCGCCGCGCCTACCAAACCGACGTGCGCGAGTTTGCCGCCTTCACGGGACTCAACCAGCCCAGGGAACTGAGAACCGTGACACGGGCACACGTCATCGCCTGGCGCAAGCACCTGGAGGTGCGTATGGACCCTGAGTTATCGCCCGCCACCATCCGGCGCAAGCTCTCGGCACTCTCCGCACTGTTCGATTACCTCTGCGAGAAAAACGCCGTCGCCGGCAATCCAGTGGACGGCGTCAAA
>JAJZCA010000254.1 GCA_021798735.1 Acidobacteriota bacterium
TCTCGGGTTGTCACGGTCAGAACCATTTAGCCCGCCAATTCCACAGTCATAATGTCCAGATAAATCAATGGTGGGCCCTCCTTATGTAAAGAACTTTCTAGGAGCATAGCGGAACCAGACCGCTATCCCCCACAACGGCACAAACTGCCAGCACCGCTCCGACAACCGGTCATACCCAGGCGAGGGCCGTCGGCACTGGAGCAGCATCCGCGAATGCTGCCATGTGGCACCACTGTAATCTCGATCCCTTTCGCCTGGCCTTGGCCGACTCGCATACGTAAGTCTTAGTAAGCAAACTCAACAAAACGTTGCACCCGTTCAGAATGGTCTTCACCTCAAGTTGAATCGCTGGTCTCAGCAGTCCGGTTGGCCACTGTCTTCTCAACCGCAAACTAAACTGTACTGCTGGAGTTCAGCGGTTCCTCTTGCCCCAGGCAAATCGGGAATTCATCCACCGCCGCGGGCGGTGAGAGAAGTGGAAATCCCGTCGCTCCTGCGGGATTTCCAAGCGCAGCGCCTTTTCCACCGCTCACTCACCCACAAATTCCGCTATAGAGCCGGAGTTTGCTGGCACAAAGGAAAGCCCTTGATGGGCACGATCTCCTTCAGGAAAAACTTGACAACAATGCTCGGTTATGGAAACGATACCAATACACCATCGCGTAAAGGTCGGATGCTATGAAATCGGTCCCGCCCTCACACGACAAGTACAGGATGTATACGGTTCAGCAAAACTGAGGCCATTCAGCAAACTAAATGATGCAAGGACGCTCAAGGTGGAAGCTTGATCCGGAACCTAGGCCAAATCAATGAGCGAACTGAGACGAAGTGGAATTTATATCGGGAGCAATGCGATGTCACGAACCTCGGCCATTCTATCTTCAGCCTTGTTGTCGACTCTCTTCTTTGTCAGCGGAGCGTTGGCACAAAATAGTCAAGTCCCGGATTTAACCACCCAGCCAACTCTGTACGTCGTAGGCTACGCCCACCTAGACACAGAGTGGCGGTGGGAGTATCCGCAGGTGATTGACGAATACATACGGAACACGATGGAGGATAACTTCGCGTTGTTTCAGAAATATCCTCATTACATTTTCAACTTCTCTGGAGCCAACCGCTATCGGTTTATGCAGGAGTATTATCCTGCCGACTTCGCCAAAGTGAAGCAGTATGTGGCGAGTGGGCAGTGGTTCCCCGCGGGATCATCGATGGAGGAAGGTGACGTCAACGCGCCCAGTCCCGAGTCAATCATCAGACAGATTCTCTACGGGAATGATTGGTTCCGTAAAGAGTTCGGAAAGTCCAGCGCCGAATACATGCTGCCGGATTGTTTCGGATTTCCCGCTTCACTGCCGACGATTTTGGCTCATTCCGGCGTGAAAGGCTTCTCCACACAGAAGTTGACGTGGGGGTCCTCGGCGGCGCAGGGAGGACCCGACTCGCCAGAGAAGACACCCGAAGGCACGCCGTTCAATGTCGGCGAATGGATCGGTCCCGACGGAGAAAGCGTGCTGGCGGCTTTGAATCCAGGCAGTTATTCCGGGGGCATATACACAGACCTGAGCAAGCCTTTACCCGCTCCTGCCCCAGATACCGCGCTTGCAGACGCCCATAAACGGCTGCTCCAACTTCAAAGCAGAATGGAAAAGCAGCATGCGGATGGAAAGGAACTGGAGCAAAGCGATCTGCAGGCCTATGTAGCTCTCAGAAACGAGATCGACGGACTGAAGATCGCTCGACAGCAAGCAGATCTTGACCGCTATCAAGAAGACTGGGCTGAACGGGTCGAGAATAACGGTAAAGTCACAGGCGTCTTTACCGATTACCACTACTTCGGTACGGGCGACATCGGCGGATCGCCCAGCGAGAACTCCGTGAAACGGCTCGAAGCCATTGTGACCAAAGGCACAGTGAGCATGCCGCCTCCGGATTCCATTCGGTTTCGCGGCTTGGCCCATCCGAGCTGGCCAGAGATAAAAGTCGGCGACGGGCCAGTGCATGTTGTTTCCGCACGGGCAGATCAAATGTTTCTGGATATTACTCCCGCTGAGGCTTTGCGCCTCCCGGAATATACCGGCGAAATGGAACTTACAAATCACTCTGCTGGATCGCTGACGTCCCAGGCTTATCAGAAGCGCTGGTTGCGCAAAGAAGAGCTTCTAGCCGATGACGCTGAAAAATCTTCTGTCGCGGCAAAATGGCTGGATGGCCGTACTTACCCGATCAATCGCCTGAATGACGCATGGACACTGGTGATGGGTGGGCATTTTCACGACCTAGCAGCAGGTACTGCCACGCCCAAAGCCTATGAATTCGCCTGGAATGACGACGTGATCGCGATGAATCAGTTTGCAGATGTGTTTGATGATGCCACCGAGGCCGTTTCGTCTGCGTTGAACACGAACACTGATGGTATTCCGCTGGTGGTCTTCAATCCGCTCAATATTTCGCGCGAAGACGTTGTAGCAGCGCGTGTCGATTTCCCTGGAGGCATGCCGGATCGCGTTTCTGTGACCGGACCCGATGGAAGAGAGGTTCCTGCGCAGATTTCTTCCGGCAAGGTGGTATTTCTGGCCAAAGTTCCTTCTGTCTCCTATACGGTTTACAGCGTCCGCGCAGCCGGAAACAGCGACAAAGTTGCCTCGGATTTGCATGTATCGGATGACTCGCTGGAGAACGGCTATTATCGCGTCAAGCTTGACCGCGACGGCGATATTTCCAGCATCTTTGACAAGCGAATCGGCAAGGAACTTCTATCGTCGCCTATGCGTCTCGCCATCTCCTACGATAACCCTCAACAATGGCCCGCGTGGAACATGGACTGGGAGCAGGAACAAGCTAAACCGAAAGACTATGTTCATGGACCGGCGCAGGTGCGCATTGTGGAGAAAGGGCCTGCCCGCATCGCTGTGGAAGTGATGCGCGAAACTGACGGCTCCAAGTTTGCGCAGACCATCATGCTATTTGCCGGAGACGCGGGCAAGCGAGTGGAAGTTGGGAACGTAATCGACTGGAACACTCGCGAGTCTAACCTTAAGGCCGTGTTCCCTCTGACCGCGAATAATCGGATGGCGACTTATAACCTGGGACTAGGAACCATTCAACGTCCGAACGCACAACCGAAAAAATTTGAGGTCCTCGCACACCAGTGGATCGATGTCACGGACATGAGCGGCACATTCGGAACTACCATTCTTACCGACAGCAAGAACGGCTCGGACAAGCCCAACGACAATACGATTCGGCTTACGCTGATTCGCACACCGGGTGTTCGTGGAGGCTATCCCGATCAGGCTACTCAGGACCTCGGCCATCACGAATTTGTCTATGGCTTAGCTGGACATGCCGATGACTGGCAGAAGGGCGAAACCGACTGGCAGGGAGAACGGCTGAACGATCCGCTGGTTGCCTTCCAAACCACGAAACACCCGGGCAAGCTTGGCCGTGAGTTTTCTTTGATCAAGACAAGCATTCCCGGAGTTCGCGTCATGGCGTTGAAGCAGGCAGAACTCAGCAATGAGTTGATTCTGCGTCTGGTGGAACTCGACGGAAAGCCGGAGCCCAATGTGCGCATATCGTTTGCGTCGCCGATCCAGTCAGCCCGCGAAGTAAACGGTCAGGAGCAGCCGCTTGGTCCGGCGAAGGTAACTGCCGGAGACCTGGTTACATCGTTTACGGCGTATCAGCCGCGCACATTTGCAATCACACTCCGTCCCTCTTCGGTGCAGGCTGCCAAGGTGCATTCACAGAAGGTGGCGCTGCCCTATGATCTTGCATCTGCCAGCAAAGACGGCAGTCCGGTAAAGGGCGGCTTTGATGGGCGGGGTAACGCGCTTCCGGCTGAGATGCTGCCCGGGAAGATTGATTTCAACGGCGTGGACTTTTGGCTCGCTCCGGCGGGGACAGGAGAAGCCAACGCCGTTGTAGCCAACGGACAGACAGTCACTCTGCCCGATGGCAACTATAACCGCGTCTATGTGCTCGCCGCTTCCGTTGACGGAGATCAAAACGGTGTCTTCAAGCTGGGCAAGCAGGAAAACAGCCTGAAGATCGAAGACTGGGGAGGGTTCATCGGTCAGTGGGATGATCGTCAATGGCAGGCAAAGGAGGAGACAGTGCCTGCGCGTCCTGGACGCCCCGCGCATCAGAGGATGGACGACTACGCAGTAATGACTGGCATCCGACCCGGTTACATAAAACGCGCTGATCTGGCCTGGTACTGTTCCCATCATCACGACGCTGCGGGAAAGAATGTGGCGTACTCTTACTCGTATCTATTCGCCTACCCGATCGACCTGCCCCGCGGCGTTAGAAGCATTACGCTGCCTGAGAACAATAAAATCAGGATACTGGCGATATCTGTTGCCAACGAGAATCCTGAAGTAACACCGGCACAGCCGCTGTACGACACGCTGGGACGCTCCGAACCGGAGGTGGCCGCACAGCCGTAAATGTGTCAGAGCGCGAAGAGGCTCGGCAAAAAAAACGGGATTCGCTCTTCGCGCTCTGGCGCTGTTCGCAGCCTCTCACAGAGAAGGTTTTTTTCTTAGCCAACTCTCTGTAGCATGGACTTAGCACACAATAAGAAATATTCGTATATAGAAATTTATGGCGAGAAAGAGTCGACATTCAACATTGAGCGAGGTAGCCGCGAAAGCGGGCGTTGGGACAACCACGGTCTCACGGGTCATCAATGGGGGACACAATGTTGATCCGAAAACGCTGGAGCGTGTGCTTCGCGTTATTGATGAGTTGCACTATACGCCCAACCAGGCGGCCCGTATCTTGAAAGGCGACGGGACCAGAACCATCGGCCTCCTGATTCCGAGTATCGCAGATCAATTTTTTCAAGCTGCGCAGAGGCTGCGCAGGCGATTGCACGCTCCCATGATTTCCTGCTGATTGTAACGACCACACAGAATGACCCTTATGCCGAAATTGAGAGTGTCAATGTCCTGATGCGCCACCGGGCTGACGGGTTGATTATTGCGCCGGCGAATCCTGACAGCCCGGCGCTACGCAAAGCCATCTCTCGGGCTTCTCTACCCGTTGTGGCGCTGGATCGTCCATTTTCTGACTCGTCGGTTCCGTCCGTAGTAGCTGAAAACTACGCGGGCGCGTACATGGCTACCCAGCATTTGATTGAACATGGATACAAACGGATCGTCTGCATGGCGGGCGAACCGACTTTGTACACCATTCGCGAGCGAATTCGCGGATATCGCGATGCAGTTGAGGCGGCCAACCTTCCCGTTCTTCTGGATACTTCGGTCAAGGACTATAAGTCCGCCGAATACTCTGTCGAGGGCATGCTGACTGACTCCCATCGGCCGGATGCGATCTTCACTCTAAAAAACAAAACCACAATCTATGTCTTCGAAACGC
>JAJZCA010000255.1 GCA_021798735.1 Acidobacteriota bacterium
AGCGACTGCGGTTTTTAGGTTGATTCCGAAAATTCGACCGAGCCTGATCTGACACTCGTCTACACGGCATACCGTTTGCGAGTGAAACCGACCGACACCGTGTCTGAAAGCCATTCCGGTCGAATTGTCGGGTTCCGATGAGGGACGCATGTCGATAGGGAAAAACTTTGAAACATATGCCCGAATAGGAAGTCTTCAAGTGGAAACTTTCACCGCTGCGTGGAAGGAATACCATATCAACTGATGAGTCTTTTCTTCGCTACCGGATCGCCTACCACAGAGTTCTCACCCGGGGAAATAAAGGCGAGCCTCTTCGCCGCGCTCGACAAGCTGGGCCCACGCAAGAAGGTTCTAGCCGTGCCCCCTGACTACACCCGTATGCACTCCATGAGTGGCATTCTTACTGAGTACGCCTGGGACTATTACGGACAAGCTCTAACCGATATCCTGCCCGCCCTCGGCACACACAGTGCAATGACAGGCCACGAAATTCAGACCATGTTCGGCCCCGTGCCGCACAATCTCTTCCGCGTCCACGATTGGCGCAATGACGTGGTCACGCTTGGCGAAGTGCCAAGCGAATTCATCCTCGATGTCAGTGAAGGCAAGCTTGACTATCCCGTGCCCATGCAGGTCAACAAGCTGCTGCGAGACGGCGGCCACGACCTCATCCTCTCCATTGGGCAGGTTGTGCCCCACGAGGTCGTCGGGATGGCAAACTTCAACAAAAACATCTTTGTCGGTACCGGCGGGGTTCTCGCCATTCACCGGAGCCACTTCCTGGGTGCTGTCTACGGCATGGAGCGCATGATGGGTCGCGCCGTCACTCCGGTGAGACGAATCCTCAATTACGCCAGCGACCACTTCGCCCAGAACCTGCCCATCGTTTACGTGCTGACTGTTGTCAGTAAGAATGCTGCAGGCCAACTCGTCGTCAACGGTCTCTATATCGGGGATGACGCCGAGTGTTTCGAGCGTGCTGCCGAACTCAGCCTTCAGGTCAACTTCTTCATGATGGATCGCGAGATTCACAAGGCTGTGGTTTTCCTGGACCCGCACGAGTTCAAGACCACATGGCTTGGCAACAAAAGCGTGTACCGTACGCGAATGGCGTTGGCGGATGGGGCCGAGCTCATCGTGCTTGCTCCCGGCGTGCATGCGTTCGGCGAAGACGCTGCCATCGATAAGCTCATCCGCAAATATGGCTACTGCGGCACACCCGCAACCCTCGAGGCTGTAAAGAATGATCCGGCCCTCGCCAGCAACCTCTCGGCTGCCGCGCATCTCATCCACGGCTCCAGCGAAGGTCGCTTCACCATTCGCTACTGCCCGGGTCATCTCGGACGCGCGGAGATCGAATCCGTTCACTTCGCATACGGCGACTTGGCCGAATACACCACGAAATATGACCCCGCCAAACTCGCCGATGGCTGGAACATTGTCGACGGGGAGGAGATCTTTTTCATCTCCAATCCGGCGTTGGGACTTTGGGCGTATCAGGGCCGTTTCGCGCAGTGAGCGCAAGAGTATTCACCTTCATGCCTTTGAGAATTTCCAAAAGTCGGTAGGACACTCAACGCGACAGTCCGGACAAAATGCGTCTGGCGCAATTATTTCCTCGCTGAACTTTCGTCAAGAACCGTGTGGAAGTAGAAGTGGAAGAACCGGTCTGAGTCCGAGCGCAGGCAGACGTTTGCATTGGGAGTCCCCGGTTCAACGCGCGTGTAGCCCTGATCGTCGATCCGTATGCGCATCGGCTGCGTGGGGCAAAGGCTGGGATCGACGACTTCGGCTACCGCCATGGCGTCAAACAGGGTAGGCGTCGGATTCCCGGTGGAAGCCGTCCATTGCTGATACAGAAGTGCCAAGGCATCCGTGGAAGGTGTGCCCTAGCTGAACAGTTTGGCTCGCATCACCTCATCCAGCTTGAGTTGCGTGGAGTCGAGCGGCATCACATATAGTGGAACGCCGGAGGCAAAGAGCTTTCTAGCGGCAGGAATGTCCATCAGAATGTTGTATTCCGGACTGGGACCGCGATTCGGTAGGTAGCCAAGATCGCCGTAGCCGCGGCGAATGGATCCGCCCATAATGACGACTCTCTTCAGCATGCGGAAGGTGGCTGGGTCTTTGTCTATGAGAGCGCCTACGTTGCTGAACGGGGCAATGGAGACGAGGGTGATCTGCCCAGGGTTTTTACCGATGGCATCGAGAACGAAGTCGATTGCGTTCGGCCAACCTTGTGCAGGTTCGGGGTACGCATCGGCCCAGCGGGCCTGAGTGAAACTCGAATGGGCTGTCGTCTTCAGACCGGCGGCAACCGGGATGTTACGGTGATTTGTTTGCGTAAGGAAGCGCTGCACAAGCCGTGCGCGCCGATCCGTGTCACCCCATGCTGTCGTCACGCCTAGCAGTTGCACACGGTTGCTCGAGAGCGCCAACGCCAACGCAAAAGCGTCGTCGATATCATCTCCAATGTCGGTATCCAGGATGATTTTCTGCGGGCCGATCATGGCGGGTGTGGCTGTCTGCGCAAATGCCCTGCCATGCGGGATGGCAAAAAAACATAGCAATATCAGAATTAGCGCGTAGTTCACCTTAGGTTGAAATTTCTTCATGGGACAGGCTCCTGCCGCATGTTACATCGCTTCTCGCGAAAAAATCGGCCTATGCATTTCTCGATCGTTCCGAAGAGATAAAAACTGGTTCAACGGCGCTCCGAAAGGGGAAACTCAACCTTGACCAGGTCTTTGCTGTCCCATCTCCAGAGGCGTACCAACCACGCTCGAACTGTGCAAGCCTGCAAGCTCGAATCGGCTATTTTTCACCCTGGCCGATGTTGTGCCAACGTGCATCGATTTCTTCCAATGTGCAGCCTTTGGTCTCCGGTACTAAACGATAGATGAAAATCCAGGCGACGATGGCAATCAGTCCATACAGCCAGAATGTCCAGGCGCGCCCCAGGCTATGCAGCAAGCTGAGAAACGTCAGCGCAACCAGGAGGTTTGAGCCCCAGTTGGTGACGGTAGCCACGCTCATTGCACGGCCGCGAATTTTCAGCGGATAGATCTCCGAAATCAAGAGCCAGAAAACCGGGCCCAGGCTAATGGCAAAACAAGCCACATAGACTGGCAGGCTAATCATCGCAACCCAGGCAACGATATTCGATAAGGTGGCGGAAAGGAATGCGAAGCCAAGTACTCCAAGACTCAGAATCATTCCGAAGACGCCATAGAGAAGGAGCGGGCGTCTTCCAACGCGATCGATCAGGCGCAGGGCAACAATGGTCAGCAACACCATGACAACCCCGACGCCTACTGTGGCCAAAATCGCTGCTGAGGCGGAGTGAAGTCCGGCGAACTGGAAAATGGTCGGCGCATAGTATAGGACTGTATTGATGCCAGTGAACTGCTGGAAAATTGCCAGCCCGATGCCAACAATCAGCGGTCGCCGCATCGAGACGTTCAGCAGTTCGCGCCAGCCGCCCTCCTGCAATTGCAGGTCAGCTTCTATCTCTGCCAGTTCCGTGCCCACGTCCGTCGTTTCGCGGATACGCTGCAGCACGCTCCGAGCTTGCACGTTCCGCGACTGGCTCATCAACCAACGTGGACTTTCCGGAACAAACAGCAATCCGATGACGAGAACTAGCGCGGGGATCGCCGCCAGGCCAAACATCCAGCGCCAGGCTCGTGCATCTGCCAGCCCATAGTCTGCCAGGTAAGAAACCACGATTCCGATGGTGATCATCAGTTGATTGAGTGACACCAGTTTGCCTCGTATTGCGGCCGGCGATACTTCAGAGATATAAAGCGGCGCCGTGAACGATGCAATTCCGATCGCGATGCCGACAACTACGCGGCCGATTGCGAGCCATGCGGGCGACGGAGCGAGTGCAGTGCCGATCGCACCAATAATAAACAGAATCCCGACCTGGATGAGGATCTTGCGGCGTCCGAATCTATCCGCCAGTTTGCCGCCAAAGGACGCTCCGATCACCGCGCCTAGAAGGACCGCCGCAACAACGACTTCTTCCTGGACTCTGGAAAGCGAGAAATCTTGCTGAACGAAAAGAATCGCTCCTGAAATGACGCCGGTGTCGTAGCCGAACAGAAGCCCGGCGAGTGCGGAAATCCACGAAACCATCGTGACGAATCGGCTAGTCGCCGGTTTGAGGCTGTGTGATTCTGGAAATGACAAAAATGGCCTCCACCCTATTGGGGAATGGCGATGATTCGAGCGTGTCCCGCGTTTTCTTAGCCGGACGAGCGGTGATTGGGTAGCAGTCGTAAGGTCATGTGTTCGAAACATCGGTGACATACGCAACGGTTCTGAGCGCCCGCCCAGATTCAGAGTCCCGGAATATGCACATCGGCAGCATACCTGATCCTGCCAATCAAATTCAGAATCTTTCCTGCGGTCGAATGGCAAATACAGAGTTGCAAAATTCGGCACACTTCCGCCGGGGCGATCACTGCGCCTCACGAACTGACTGAATAGCGGCTGACCATGGCGCTGCGATCGCTACATCGCCGGCAGCGGACTTTTGCTCGGCGCAAAAATATCGTCGAGCCGGTCCGGTGTTCCGTCTATCCTCTGGAGCGATGGATACCGCATGCCATCGTAGTACGGCATGGAAACGGTCTTATATTCCTGACCGTTGCGAAATTGTAACTTCAGCGGTTTCTTATCTGTTTCCGCTGCCAGAATCGCATCCGTGAGCAGCTTCGGCGTATATGCGGTGCCATTCACTGAAATGATTTCCATGTTCGGTGTGACGCCGGCCTTGAACGCTGGACTTCCCCACCACAGGCTGGAGATCATGCCGGAAGGACCATGCCCACGTGGTCCGCCCACGGAGAAGCCCAGGGAAGTGGAAAAATCCGCATACCCCAGTTTCGCGAAATCTTTCGTAATCCACTCCGTGGGCTTATCCGTATACACCAGCTTGTAGCCTCCCTGCGTGAACCCGTTCAGGGGAACATTAGGGTGCAGGTTGTAGACCCGTTCCTGAAGGAATGTTTTCCAGTCGTAGGGCGCAACCTCATTCAAATCTTTCACCACATCCGCAAGCGTGTACTGGTCCGTGATCATACTGCCGTTGTACATACCCAAAAAATTCTTGCAAAAATCGTCGAGCGATTTTTTGCCGTCAGTCAGTTCGCGAATCTTCGTATCCGCATCCAGCCAGATCAGTGCTCCTTCCATGTAGTAGTCTTCCTGTCGCTGATAACTGACCCAACTGACCGGACGACGCTGCGAGAGGATAGGCTGGTTGGTCGTATCGACCAGCGGGCGCCAGTCGCGACCAGGACTGATGGCAAAGTTCGCGGCGATACGCGCAAAAATGTCACGGGTCTGTTCCGGG
>JAJZCA010000256.1 GCA_021798735.1 Acidobacteriota bacterium
TGGGCACGTTGCTGAATGGCATGGACGCTGTCTGGCAGAACACCGCCGATCCCGCATATTACGACTATGTCAAGACAGCGGTGGATCAGTTTATTGAGCCGGATGGATCGATACGTACTTACATTGTAAAGACCAACGACCTCAATAGTATTCTGCTCGGCAAGCAGTTGCTGCTGCTGTATGGGGTGACGCAGGACGCGAAATACTATAAGGCCGCCACGATCCTGCGAAAACAGCTCGCGATACAGCCCCGAACCCCATCCGGCGGATTCTGGCACCAGCAGCAGTATCACAACGAAATGTTGCTGGATGGGATCTATATGGCTGAGCCGTTCTATGCAGAGTACGCGTCCATGTTCGATGAGCCTCAGGATTTCGCAGATATCACACGCCAATTTGCACTGATGGATCAGCACGCTCGCGATCCAAAGACGGGCCTGCTCTATCACGGCTGGGATGAATCGAAGAAAGCCGAATGGGCGAACAAAATTACGGGAGACTCGCGCAGCTTCTGGGCCCGCGCAACTGGATGGTACATGATGGCGCTGGTCGATACGTTGCCGTATTACAAGCGGACCGATCCCGGACGAGCAACTCTCATCGCAATTCTAAATCGCACCGCGCAAGCGGTCGCCAAGGTTCAAGACCCCAAGACAGGGCTGTGGTATGAAGTGTTGGACAAGCCGGAGGCGAAAGGGAACTATCCTGAGTCCTCCGCGGCCTGCATGTTCACGTATGCGCTTGCCAAGGGTGTACGCCTCGGATATTTGCCGCCAACGTTTGCCAGGTATGCGGCGCGCGGCTATCGCGGCATTCTGCAAAACTTTGTCCAAAATAACGAGAATGGCTCTCTTACGATCGGCGATACGGTGCTAGGGATTGGATTGGGAGAGGCCCCCGGCCAGGACGGGAGCTATGCCTACTACTTGAAGAGGGCCACCGCAAGTGGCGATCCGCGTGGCGTGGGAGCTTTTCTTCTTGCAAGCACTGAAATGGAGCGAGCTCCGACCGCTCTGATGGGTGAAGGTGCGACAGTCGCGGTGGACGCCTGGTTTAATAGCCAGCAGCGAACCAACGCTGCTGGACAGAAGGAGTATTTCCACTATAAGTGGGATGATCGATCCAATAGCGGATTCTCATTTCTGGGACACGTTTTTCACAGCTATGGAGTTGCCACATCGACCTTGTATAGCGCTCCGACGCTACAGAATCTACGGCACGTCCAGATTTACATGATCGTGTCGCCGGACATTCCATCGAAGAATCCAAATCCGCATTATGTACAACCGAAGGATGCTGTGCAGGTTGCGGCGTGGGTGAGGCAAGGCGGCGTCCTGGTGATGCTGGAGAATGATCCGGCGAATGCCGATATCGATCACCTGGATCTTCTCGCCGACAAGTTCGGTATCCACTTCAATAATGTGCTCTATCACCACGTCATTGGCAACGATATCAATGCAGGGCGGTTGGCGGTAAGTGGGGACACGCCTGTTTCGCCTGGCTCACATATTTTCTACATGAAGGACACGTGTAAGATTTCAGTCCTCAAGCCGGCTTTCCCTCTACTGAAGGAGAATGGAACCATCATGATGGCAGGCGCCCCGTATGGCAAGGGAACGGTGTTAGCTGTCGTCGATCCATGGTTATACAACGAGTATGTAGACGGCCATAACCACAACCTCCCGTCGGAGTATGACAACTTCAGTGGAGCAAGAGAACTGGTGCGCTGGTTGATTGAGCAGGTGCCACCCATACCGCCCAGCCCGGTAAAAACCCGCGTTCATAAAGCAACCAGAAATGGCTTGGCAAAATGAATGGACGGAAAGTCCCTCGAATGGCCCTGACGCAGAAGATTCTGGCTTCTGTATCCACTGCAATTCTTGCGTGCTGCTGTATTTTCGTTCTTTTTTCTGTCGTGACTCTGCGCGGACAAACCGTGTCCTCAAAGGAGATCAAAGGTTCGACGGGGAGCGCGCGCTCTTCCTCCTCCGCCGAACCAGTTGACGCGGAAGCACAGAGAACCTCTCCGGACACGGTGCTTCAGTGTCCGCCAGGAACGGCGGAGTTTCGCGACGAAACATTTGACTCCAAGGTGTTCGGTGGGCTGCGACACTATCGAATCTTTTTGCCGACCAACTACGATTCAGTTTCAACTCGTTATCCCGTGATCTATTACTTCCACGGCCACAGTGATCGCTACACGCTGGAGGACTACGATCACGGGCAGGACACGGTACCGAAGATCTGCCGGTTTGTCGCGACCCACCCTGTAATTGTGGTCGGGGTAGATGGGTATGTGGCCCGCGACTATACCGGATTTTACGGGGGCGATCCCTACGATGTTCGCCGGCAAGATGGTGTTGTCGATTTTGGGAAGTATTTTCTGGAACAAGTCCACGATATCGACACACACTATAGGACTTTGGCAACACGTCGCTATCGCGCAACATCGGGATTAAGTATGGGGGGCTTTATGAGCCTGTACCTGAGCGCGCGATACCCCGATGTCATCGGCAGCTGTTCGGCCTTCAATCCTGGCCCGGAATTCCTGGTTGGAGAAATCGGACGGCGCTCCTTGTGGCGGCCGAAAGATTACGTGTTGAGTTTCCAGCACACTCCGGTTCGTCTAATCCGGGCAAGCGGCGACTACATCAGCCAGTACACGGAGGAAACACGCGCGGCCTTCGCGGCGACGCCCTCGGTCGATTTTGAATTTCGCCAGGATGAATATGACCGTCACTGGGCGACCTCGATCGCGGAGACGTTCGAATTTCACATGCGCGCATTTGCCGATCCAGCGCTCGACACTACCCCAAAGCATTGGAACTACGCCAGTGCCTTCGATACTTTCGGTGTATGGGGATATCACGTACATGCAGACATAGCCAGCCCCGCAGTGATCTACCTGCAGCATGTGAGGAAAGCGGGGATGCTGGTGACGACGCGTCAATGGGCGCCAGATGGGCCGCCCGCTGTCTGCACGCAGGTGGATCTGATGACAGCGTCGCTTTATCAGGCGGGTGCAAAATACAAGGTCTTCGATTACAGCCTGAAGGACAGCGCATCTGTGTCTCGTGAACTTATTGCGGATTCGCAAGGCAGGCTGCATTTGCATACAGATTGCAGCGGCCATGAGTTTGGATTTTCTGGGCCGGGTGTCGATGCGCAGCAGCCTGTGGTCCTGTTGCCGGTGACCGCGAAGGATTTTTTGCACTTGATGCCCGGTCGGCCACTCTCTGTTCCAGTTCGACTTTGGAACCCTAGCGCTGTGCCACTTCAGAATCTGCACGTTGCGTTGAGCTCGGACTATCCAACCGTCGATATTTTACAGGGTAGTACGCAGGTGGATGAATTGCGTCCCGGACAGGCTGTCGACTTAAGCTCGAAGTTTCTCGCGCAGTTTACTGCCGGGGGAGGCGACTTCGCTCGAACTCGTTTGTATTTACATGCAAGCACCACGACCGGCACAGAGAAGCAGGAGGCCTTGAGATTTCCAACGTACATCGATGTCATGGTGGCTCCGTCTACGCTGTCTCCGCCCGAGGCAATCGCAGTTCTCGATGGGCGAACGAAGACGTTTCCAATCTTCTGGCAGGGAGTTCATGGTGGAGGCGAGAGCGTTCCCCGAACCGTGACAGAAGGGAAGGGAAATGGGAATGGCGTTCTGCAGCCCGGGGAACAGGCGACGGTTTGGGTTCAAGTGGCGCAAGGGCTGGATCCATTCGACAAAGGGAACTGGTGCCGGGCGAAGGTCTATACAGATTCTTCCTGGATCACAGAAATAGCCGATCTACAGGAAGTCAAACGGAGGGAATGGACCGGGGCGCAGAACCGGACAAGCGTCATCGAACTGAATCCGGCGACACCTAAAGGAACCAAAGTGAATGCAGTCCTGGATTGCGAAACCTATAGCTATACCTTCACGCCGGATGTGCGGTACGGGAAGCAGCCACTCTACCAGCCGTTTCAGTTCCACAGGCACCAGTTATATTCCTGGATCTGGCAGGTAGATAAAGTAGATAAATAGGTATTTGCTGCGCTGATAACAGATAGATTCGTCGCGAGCATATTGGGCAGAACGAACTTGGTTCTATGCCGAGTTAGGTAGCGACCTAGCTTCGGCTGCTCAATACCAGCGGGTTCATCGGTGTGTGGATCAGATCTCCCACCTCGATGCCGGGGCAATATCTGTCGCGATCTGCCTGTTGATACGAATTGACGGGCTGAGTAAGCCGCATATCCTCATCCATGTAGATGATCGTCATGACCTCACGCGGTTTTGAAGTTGTATTTTGGCCGGCGCGATGGAAGGTCCATCCGGAATGAAAGCTGACTTCTCCCAGGTCGAACTTTCCTTCATCAATTCCGTGATCTTTGAGGGCTTCGCCGATTCTGTCTTCGCTTTCCTGTCCGATTTCCAGGTCGCGGCCGTACGTCACGCAGTGACTTTTCGGACAGAAAGCGAGCGGCCCCATTTCCAGCGGAGTTTCCTGCAACGGAATCCAGGCAGTAACGGTCTTGTCTGTGTTCACCGGCCAGTAGTATTGGTCGGCGTGCCATGGAGTGATGCCGCCGCCAGCTTCTTTATAGAGCGCCTGGTCGTGGTAGATACGCACGCCGGTTGTGCCCATCAACTGCGCTGCGATTCGTCCCAGTTTTGGAGAGGTAACGAATTCGCGCACGAGATCGCTGCTTTCCCACAGATTTTCTATCTGTAGAAACGCGCGATGGTACAGGTCGCGTTCCTCAATGGGTAGATGCTGCGAGTTTAGCTCTTTCACTTTACAGGTGATTTCGCGACCGTAGTAAGCCAGCGTTTCCGCGGAGAGCACATGCTTCAGCTTGATGTATCCGTTGATCTGGTACTGTTCAATTTGCTCCGGCGAGATCAAATATGTATCCGTCAGATCTTGCTGCACTTCCATTGCCATCGCCATATTGAACTCCCAGTCGTAATCTCTCGCAGGTAGAGGTGTGTTTCCTTTGTATTTTGTGTAGCCGTGGGTTTTCCGGTTGCCACAGTCCGCTTGCCCCAAACACCTTCGAAACGATTTTATCTTTTGAGTATAAATTATCGACAGGAGTGTACGATGAGGCTATTTCGGGCCATGCGTTGCGTGATGTTTGTTCTGGCGGTTTTTGGCTTTGCCTGGATTTCTCCGTGGTCTGCCTGGGCAGCGGCGAAGCAATCAATCCTATTGAATCAGGGGTGGGAGTTTCGGCAAGTCACCAACCTGCAAGGAATCGCGCATGTCCAGTGGCTGCCGGCCAAAGTCCCCGGCGATGTGCAACTCGATTTGCTGCGCAACAAACTGATTCCTGAGCCTTTCTATCGAGACAATGAAAACAGGCTGCA
>JAJZCA010000257.1 GCA_021798735.1 Acidobacteriota bacterium
GATCGATGCGCCCGGCGCCAGTGTCGCTTCAACGATCCGCCGCTTCTCCGCCGCCGTGCGATACACTCGCTTCGCCCGGCCGCCATCCACACCAACTTCTATCGCATCGCTCACAAAGCCATCGTCAGCCACGCTGACACTTATGTCTATACGGCCAGACCCGGACGCTTACGAACGATGTGCAGCCGTTCTTTGAAGGAACGGCTGCGTTGAGAGCGGCCCTCCACCTTACACCTTCTGTGCTCTTGCTCTAGTCTGGAGTGCCTGCGCCCTCCGTGCCCACAGCCGCTTTGGCCTGTGGCACCGGGGACTCCAAGGAGAGCAGTATGGCTGCTCCGACAGCCAGGACGATACCAGCTCCCTGCAACGAAGTAAGCCGCTCATGCAGGAAAAGCACCGCAATGGCAACCGTCAGCAGCGGATAAAGGGAGATGAGCGAGATAACGACGGACGCCTTACCGCCGCACTCCAGCGCCGAAAAGCTCGTGAGCGCGCCCAACCCATTCAGCAATCCTCCGAGGATTGAAAGCGCCATAATGAACGGCGCGGGGCGCCACTGAATCGGTACTGCGATGGCAAGCGCCGCAGAAATCGCGATCATGGCGCAAGAGAACCAGAGAAACGACAACTGGCTTGAGATATGATTTGTCGCCAGCTTCTGGGTCACACCGCTCGCGCCCCAAAGCACCAACGCAACTACCGCAAAGATCAACCATCCGGGAATCATTGAGGTCCTTTGGCTTACATGCTCAGCAGATAAATGGCTACAAGCGCCAGAACGAAACCTAATTTTTGCGGCCGGCTCAGGCGTTCATGCAGGAAAGCGGTAGCAAGGAAAACAGTGACGAGTGGAAAGAGGACCGTGGATGGCGCAACGATGGACACCTTGCCGCCCATACCGAGCGCATGAAAGAAAGCGATATTTCCCACTCCGCCAAGAATGCCGGTAAAAAATGCCCACGCGATGCCGATGCGTCGCTGCTGTCCACCTTGCAGGCGCGACGAACGAGACACGATCAGCATGAGGGGCAGCAGGCCCACTGTGAAGAAGATCTGGTTCGTATTCGCGTCGACGCCTGCGGAGGCCACTTTCGAGACCGCACCCCACGTACCCCACAGCATAATCGTAAGCAGCGAATAGGCAAGCCACGCCGGTAGACCTGCGATGACGGCCCGCGCTGCCGGAGCGGATTCGATGGACGACGACATGAAAAGGAGACAAAGCTGAGGATACTTCCTGCGGCTTGGAGCACGCAATGCGATTGGCAATGGAATCCGATTGATATTGTGATTGTTCTTTCGCTTTACCGCGAGACAGGCACTTTCAACGCCCTACAAGCCTTCATGTCCCTTATGATCATCGCTGGGGCGTAGCGAGAGACGATGAAGATTACGGATGTGGAAGCGATTCACCTTCGTGTAGAAGATCCGAATATCGGCATCTTCGATGGTTCGTACGACAACTGCGTGGTCCTCGTCCATACGGACGAAGGAGTGACCGGCATCGGAGAAACGGAGTCGATGGCGTCCGCAATTCAGGCCATCATTCGGGGGCCCTCCGCACACAGTCACGCCCGTTCGCTCAAAGAGGTCCTGGTCGGCTGTGATCCATATACCCATCCCTCCGAGTTATGGCAGCAGATGTACGACGCGACGGATTATATAGGCCGGCGCGGACTGGTGATGCACGCCATCGGCGGCATAGACCTGGCCTTATGGGACCTCTATGGCAAACTTGCCGGCAAACCCGTGCATGCTCTTCTTGGCGGAGCAAAGCGCGACCGTCTGCCCGCCTACGGCACCATTTACCCAATCGAAAAGACCGCTGAGGGCGTAAAGAGTCAGATAAGGGCCGGCAAGGAGCGCAATCTCAGGGCATTCAAACTGTGTGCCGACCCCTGGTGGATGGAAGACCTCGCGCTCACCGCCAGGCTCCTGATGGCCGCTCGCGAGGAGGCCGCCCCCGACGCAAAAATCATCGTGGACGCAGCGCTGTCCTACCGCACCGCGGAAGAAGGCCTGAAACTTATACCTCTGCTGATCGACGCGGGCATCTGGTTCCTCGAAGCTCCATTGCCGCTCGACGATGTAGAGGGGCACGCTAGGATGGCAGGGCATGGCATTCCTTTGGGTGTGGGCGATCTGGGCCTGACGCATGTGCGCGAATTCATTGAGATGATGGACCGGGGCGGCGCAGACATCTGCCAACCCGACATCACCGAGGTGGGTGGATTCACCGGGATTCTGCAGGTGGCCGCCGCTGCCGGCAAACGGGGCAAGCGCGTCATCACCCACGGTTACAAGACAAACATCGAGATTGCAGCGAACCTTCATTTTCTTTCGATCCAGCAGGAGGAGGAGATATTGGAGTACTCCCTCAGCTATTCGCCCCTGCGTTGGGAAACAACCGTGGAGCACTTTCCCGTGGACGCGGACGGATGCGTGGATGTCCCTCAAAACCCAGGCTTGGGCGTATCGCTCGACGCTAAAACCATCGAGAAATACCGATGGTCGCAGTAGTACCGGGGTCATAACCCCAGCATGACCTTCAGCGTGGCTCCAGGTTTTTCGGTGATCATCTCGAAGGCCTCCTGCCCGCGCTCCAGCTCCATTTGAACGGTGTAACGATCCAGATCGATTTCCCCGCCAGCCAGCAACTGCATGGCCCGTTCGAAGTCCACTGGCGTATACGCAAACGACATCGCCACGCGATGCTCTTTGCGGATGCTGGTCACGAAGTCGATTTCGCTGCGTTGCTGTCCCATGCCAAGCAGGAGCACCTGCCCCCCGGGGCGACACAGGTCGAATGCCATCTGCCGCGCGGCGCTATTGCCGCTGGCGTCGATTACCACGTCGAATCCATGCCCGGCTAGCTCCTTCGCTTCCGCAGCCCCTTCTGAGTTTGCGACGTTAATAGCGTACTTCGCTCCCAGACGCCGCATGCTGCTAAGTCGCTCCTCGTTTACATCCGCTAGCAAGACCTCTCGCGCGCCGATGCGCTGGGCGGTCAGCAGGGCCAGTGCGCCCATGGTGCCCGCGCCTACAATCGCCAGCCGAAAAAAAGGCGCTGGAGACAGCAGCCGAAACAGATGCACTATGTTGGCCAGCGGCTCCGTCAGAATGGCGCGCGTGGAGGTCAGCGAGTCGGGAATTTCGTGTGCCTGCGCAACAGGAACTGTGACAAATTCCGCGAAGGTCCCAGGCGTCTGGTCCATGCCCAGCAATCGCCAGGTTGAGCAAAGGTTCTGAGCGCCAGAAAGGCAAGCCGGACAATGTCCACAGCTAATCAGAGGATTCGCAACCACGCGGCGCCCGTCCGGCGTGCGGCCGACAAGCTCATGTCCTAAAACCAGCGGCGGTTTCCGTCGGGCGCTGTGTCCCAGAAATCCCGATACATCGGACCCACAGACGCCTGCCGCCTCAATCGCAATCTCAACCTCTCCCGGTCCGGGAACAGGCCGCGGACGATCTTCAACTTCTACCTTCCCGGGGGCCACGTACACCAGCGCTCTCATATGCCAGGACTATACCTGATGGCCCATTGAACGAACCATGGAATAACGATTTTTCTGTTGTGCCAAGGCAGGCGCTAGCGGCTGCCAGACAGCAGGCTGGCTTGCAAATTCACGAGGCGTGCAATGGACATACTTCTTGAACACTGAAGCGAAGTAAGCCGGATTGCAGAACCCACATTGCTCGGAAACCTCAGCCACATTGAGACGGGGATCGAGCAGCATGCGCTTCGCCATCTCTATCCGCCTACGGATGAGATATTCCTCGAGAGTCATGCCGGTGGTTCGGCTGTAGACCCGGCTCAGATGCCCAGACGAGAGGTGTAGTTCGTTGGACAAGGAGCGGATCGTGACGCCTGCTATCCCGCGGCTTTCGACCAATCGAGAAACAGCCAGCACGATCTTGCTCTCGCGCTGGCTGAACGTGGCAGTTACCTGCTCTCTCAGGAACTCCGCAAACCGGCGAAAAGACTCACAAAACGCAAAGCGACTGGACGTATTCAGTATCTCGCCGACCACGCATTCCTTCCTATCTGTCACTGTGCGGCCATCGATACCCAGACTGATTGCTTCCAGCGCAAGATGTTCGACCGCCCAGGTGAGGAGCGCGCACGACTGGTGCAACTGGGCCGTGGAACCGCTGGGAGGCATCGCTCGCGCCAGAAACTCGCGAACGGAGGCATCAACTTTTTCTCCCTGCTGAATTGCCTTCGCGACCGGTGCCAGCGATTGCGCCGACTGGCGATTGACCAGCAAAACTTCCTCAAAAAAGCAAACGGATTCACTGCTGCCCTCCAAAGCTGCCGAAGCTTCGAGGTAAGCCCGCAGCAGTTCCTGCGGCTTCACAGGCTCTCCGCTGATCCCGATTCTCGCGTCCAAAATCCCTTGTCCTCGCACGGTAGCCAGGATGGATTCAGCTCTCTCCTGCAAGGAGATGCGCTGATGGTTTGCGTTGCGGCTCTCCTGCCCGGAAAAGATGCAGAGCTCCCCGTGACGCGCAGAGATGGAGAGTGTGTTGGGCCAGTTCTGGCAAAGATCTTCCACGATATGAGAAATCCGGCAGAGAAGAATGTGATGTGCAATTCGAGGGCTCCCCTCGTTTGACTCCGGGTCATGCCTCATACGGAGAACAAGAACTCGATCCGGCAGCCGGCGCAAGCCCACGTTCGCCGCCAGGGTCTTCAACTCCTGCGGGTCGCCGACTTCCCCGGAGAGTAGTAGGGCGGCCAACTCCTTGCGGTCCAGGGCCATTTCTCGACTCTGCACGCGTTGGAAATCGCTCGTGATCTGGAGGCGCTTCCAGGAGTTCGCGAAATACCGCGCAAACAATTCCAGCACGCGCACCATCTCAGAAAGCTGCGCAGAGGTCACAACAGGCACCTCGTAATAAGCAGCTTCGAGCTTGACCAGGTCGATGTGCTTCTGGCCGGCAAGCGCTCCGCGCACCCGCTCAAAGCCTTCCCGCGTCGGGGGTTGGGTCAGCACCTGGCCGGAAAAGAGCGTCCCGAGGTACTCGCCGTCGCAGATGACCGGAACTGCGATGTCCGTTAGCCCCACATGGCACGGGTAAACCTGGCTGCATTCGGTGGCGCGGCACCGCTGCTTTGCTGGAACGTCCGATCGGGCGCAGGTCTCCTCTTCATGGGCGCCAAATCCATGTACCAGGTCGCAAAAGAGTGTGCTGGGAGAGTTGCGGTTAGATAAAGCGCTGCCACCCGGCTGAAGCTGCACCAAGGCATCCGAGGTATTTACTCGTTCCTTGAAAACGGATTTGAGTGGATTGAGCTCGTCTACCCACATCAACTCCACATTGCGGATGGGGCTGG
>JAJZCA010000258.1 GCA_021798735.1 Acidobacteriota bacterium
TTGAGCCTTGAGTCATTCATGTCGATCACCATAGTCGGTAGATGATCGACCCAAATCCCTATTTCAGCCTCATATGCCGTTGGAAATACGGAACCCGTTCAGCCTCATATGCCATTGGAAGAGGCTCCGAGTTGACACGCGCCGCGCGTCCGCTGCATACTACAAAAACGCCGTAACATGATGGTGACGACCATGCCAGCGCTTGATACCTCGGCCGCAGAAAGTGCCAAAAGCTTATTGAATGGTATTGATTACGGAGCCCTGATCGGCAGTCCCTTGACGGCGGCGATCACCGCCCAAGCCATGGCGGCCCGCTCCACATGGGAGTTCATCCAACAGGTTGGCCTCAATACGGACAAGGACGGCAACAAGACCGCCGTGACGGTCACCTTCATGTACATGAAGGACGGCGAGATGGTTCGTCTGATCGTGCCCATCCTCACCATCGTGCCGATCCCTCTTATTATCATTGACGAGGTGGATATCCAGTTCAAAGCCAGTATCAACGCCTCCGCCTCGCAATCCAGCACACAAAGCAGCGCCAGCGATGTGAGTGGATCGCTCACCGGCCAGGCCAGCTTAGGCTGGGGGCCTTTCAGTGCCTCGGTCAGTGTTACGGCGAGCTACTCGAGCAAGCAGGACTCCAAGGCCACTCAGGATTCGCGCTACTCCGTCGAATACACCCAGCAGGTACACGTGCATGCCACGCAGGCCGACATGCCCGCAGGCCTCGCCACGGTGCTGAACATTCTGTCAAGCGCCGCGAGCACAGGCTCCAAAGACGGCACGCTCAAGATTTCCCCCACCATCGGCACGCTTGCTCTGACCGACCCGAACACCAAGCAGAACCTGCAGATCCGCGTCACCAATGCCAACGGTTTGGTCGTGCCGCAAGTGTCTGTTCTGATTAAAAACATACCGCCGTGGGTCTCGTTCGGCTCGGCGCCGCTCGGACAGACCATTAGTGGCCAAAAGAGCCCCGACATCACGGTGCCGACCGACGACAAAGGCACTGTCAACCTGCTTTTCTGGATTGACACCGTCAACGCGAAGCTGGCCAATAATCAGCAGCCTTTCCAGTTGGATATTTCAGCCGCCATCACGGCGAGTGCCGATGACAAAAACCCGATTACAAAGACCGGCGCCTTCCCGATGAAAGTGGTCGGCGTGCTGCCGCCACCGCCATCAAAGGCCTCTATTACGGCATCGCCGTCCCCTCTCACCATGGCGCATGAAGCCACCACCGGCCAGACGGTGACTATCGCGGTCACGGATGCCAGTGGTAATCCGGCAAAAGGCGGCACGGTCGCGGTGAGCGTTTCCACCAACTTGGCTGCTACTCCGACCAGTGCACCCATTGATGATAAAGGACAAACAATTGTCACGGTAACACCCGTTAGCGGAACTGGTGCAGGCGCCGGCTCGGTCACGCTGAGCTACACGCCGGACAATGCGCCAACTGTTACGGCCACGGTGCCGGTCACACTCACGTGAGGAGAGCGATACGGTAAACCTAACCAACGAGGAACTAGCGATATTGAACACGGGCGTTTTCTCACGTGACGGAGTCGTCGTACCCACGACGGACAACGATGATTCGGGAATCTACCAGGCTGCATGTTGGAGCTGGGCTTTGAATGGCGAGTTTGTTTCCGCCCATGACGAATACAGCGCAGGCAACCCGTACGAGCAAATTTTTACGCGCAATGCGCAAACGCACGGACCTACCGCTCTCAACAATAGCTACGCACAGCAAATCATCACAGTATGGCCGCAAGCCAGGCCCTACGTAGAAACTCTGGATGCAATGCTTGATAGCGTCATCGGCGGAACTCAAGAAGCGCAAAAGCATTGCCGGCTTGACGGTTCTCGATCAGCCGTCCAACTACACCATCTATATGTGAACGCGCTCCTGGTACGGCTGGGATCACTGGGCTGTAGGCATACGCGATGTGCCCAACAATCGGATCAATTACATTGAAACCGTAACCGAAATACCGCTTCAATATCGCTGTAACGTGGTGTGGGATGAGGGTTTGCCAGAAACTGACATTTACGTTGACAGCCTGCGGGAGGAGCATATTACCGTTTTAAGGAACGCCGTGGCTGGATAGCAGTTCGCGCTGAGCGAGTTCATGGCTCACTGATGAGCAGCGGATGAATTGCCCCAAAAGGCTTTCGATGCGGCAGTGCACGGTAGCCGAGAGAGGTATGTCAAAAGACCAAGTTGCACTGGGCAGTGGCAGTATCGCGGCGGCAGAAGGCAACACCTAGCCGCTATCCGTACGATTGAAGTCACTGTCCAGCAACCCGCAAGCGGAGCGGCCCCATTATGGTAACCTTACAGGACGTCGTGCAGGCAGTGCTTGCCGATCTCACGAACGCCCAAGACAACACCAATAAACTCACTCGGGCATTGGCGAATGAATACCAGACCGATTCCATTCTCCAGTATCTGCCAATCCCTAATGCGCTGTTGGATGAGGTGCAGTGCTCGTTGCGTTTCGCAATTGAGGACGCCGCCGTCACCGCCTGCAATGCGCCACCGAGCGGTACAACACCGAGTACTTCACGGCTGCGTGCCGTTGCCAGGGCGGTCGCGCAGCACATTACGGACGGTCTGACCGACCAGCTCCATTCCCTCCAGCCCGATACCGAGGAGGGGGTAATGCGACGGCAGAATCTGGCCGATTCTCTCGCGGCCCCTAACACACTCCGCGGGGTGGGCAACCATGTGGTCGCTGTACTCGAAAGAGCCTTTCGTAACCGGCCCACAGCGCCCGCTGAGGCTACCTCGTGGATTGAGGGAATTCTAGAAGAGCTGAAATCCCGCCTGACAGCGCTCTTTGTCGCGGAAAAGCCCTTCGTCGAAGCGGTCAAGGACGTCAATAAAGCGATTGATACGGTTATTGATCAGCGAAAGATCCCCATTGCGAACGCAATCCACGAGTCGGATCGCTCTGTAAGCCTGCTGGAAGGCGGCAGACTGCAGCAGTTGCTCACGACCAACGTTGTCGTAGACAGCAAAACGCTGTCCGGGCTTCCCGAGCAGGCGGTGCATAATTTGCATTTGAAGATGCGACTCAGAAACTACCGCTGGGTAATCGTCTCGGCGACTGAAGAACCGCAACTGGTACCGGAAACTACGTAAGGCAGGATAACAGCGTGCCCAGCAACCCCGTCACCGTCGTCAATTTGGAAGCCCTGTTCTCGGCTCCGATTACTGCCGTGATCACCGCTGACTTTATGGCGGCACGGCAGTTCGCCCAATACATACAAGACTACGGCTTTACTCCACCGGAGCAGGATGGGCTTCGCCCCGGTCAAGTGCGTGATCCCTCACGCAGTGCGGGATTTCTAGGCGATTTGCGCATGGTGTCGTTTTCATTCGATCAGCCAGGCGGGAGCGGCGGATTGCAACCCAAAACGGTAAAAATCCCCGCGCTTTCCCTGGTCCCGCTGCCCCTGCTGCAGGTGCAATCCGCGGAGTTCAAATTTGCGGTGCGGGTGCTGCAGGGTACCCAGGATACAACCCCGGGGCCGCTGCGATTGCTCGCTGGTGCGGAGACCGCGAACTTGCCCCCGCCCGTACCCTACCAGTGGCAAGCCATGCTGGTATCTGCATCGCAGGAGGTGGAAGCAGAAGCCGCTGAAGGGGGTGGCACCGCCTCATCCTTGGCCGCAAACATCCATGCACGCGTGCGGGTTACCCGGGCGGATATCCCCGCCGGCATCAGCCGATTGCTCGCCCTCATGAACGAGAACACGCTGATCGGCTCGCCGTCACTCGTGCTCGATCCACCCCATCTGCGCATGATTCCCGGCCAGAGCGTCTGGGTGCGACTGGTGGTGAACGACTTTGATGGGCATGGCATGGCCGGCGTGCCCATTCGCGCACGCCCCGAAGATCCCTCAACCGTCAAACTTACGGTGGGTGCAACGCCATGGTCGGAAGGCCAGATGATGACAACCGGCCAGGACGGCAGTATAGTGATCAAGGTAACGTTGGCCGATTCCGCTACCGCCCCTCCGCCACGGACGCTGGCGGTACGGTTTTCGGCCGAACTTCAGCCGCGGCGCTCCCTCACGTGCGAGCTCCATATCGAGGCCAGCGCGCAGTCTTGAGTCCCGGCTGACCGAAAACACCCAGGAGGTGCGCCATAAACGAGAACCCGCCTAAACGCGAACTGACTACCGCCCCCGGTTTCTCCTGCCCGCAGTGCGGAACGTGCATCAAGCTGTCCCTGCCGGCATTTCTCGGCACAACCGAGGTGAACTGTCCAAGTTGCGGCCTGTTTTTTCAGATGGATAAGTCGCAGTGTAGCCGAATGATCGAACTGCTTCAGGAAATCCAGATAGCGGACGAAAACGTGCGGATGTTGAGCAAGCAACGGCTGTGAGGCGGCGCGAGTTATAGTAGAATCTGGTGGTGCGCCTTTGCACGGCGCACCACCACTGACTGAGGAGATGCAACAATGCAAGATACATATCGTGCGGACAAGCGGGACCCACAGAAAATTAAGGAAGTCAATGGGTTCCAATTATGGATTCCGGAGTTCAAGGTTGAGGATGCACGTTTTCTGATACAAATCTATGCTGGTGTGATGAAATATGATCCAGATACCATGGGGCACATGGCACAACTGGTGAAGAACAAACAGCTTATACTCGAGGACCAACTCCTGAAAGGCGGGAAAATGGACCCCGGTGCTCTCATGCAGTGGATTATCTCTGAGAAGAATCAGAATCGGCCAACAATATCAACCTCGTTTGATAAAGACTGTGGTGGATACGCGAAGAGCTGCTATCGGTACACGATTGGCGGCAAGGGTATCGATGAGCGTGGCTGGGCGCAAGCTATCCCGGGTAGCAAGGACTGGCAACCAGGGGTGACTTGCCCTAATCTGTACCTGAATAATGACAAACTCTCCGATGCGGACATAATTGCAGTCGCATCCGGTCGAAGTGCCAAAGAACTGACTTTCTTAGTCCCAGTACGTTGGTCAATGATTACTAATAGTGAATTCGTTAATTAATGATTAGGGTCTTAGGAACATTGCTGCTAAGTTAATTTCGGAGAAGTTTTTTGGCTCCCGGTATCTTGTTGTATGAAGTGGCACACGCTCGACCCTTGCAGAAGCGTCGTCGACGTCGCTTCTCGTTGCGTTTTTCCAGAAGATGATCACGGATGCGAACAGTAAGCGCGCGGCGGAGTCACCTGTGATGATCTGAGTGGATCTGGCATCCTGAGGTTTTGTTTGAGCGTGCTGTTTTTGCGGTACTGGGCAATCAAGCTGGTGATCTGCTGTCGGGAGTAGCCGC
>JAJZCA010000259.1 GCA_021798735.1 Acidobacteriota bacterium
GCATGCGGTGGAGTACGGCATCGAGGGCCTCGGTGAAGGCAAGCTCAACTGGGACACCATCCAGAAGCGCAAGCAGGGCATCATCGACAAGCACGCCAAAGGCCTTGTATTCCTGATGAAAAAGAACAATGTCACCGTCATCGCAGGCCATGGTCGCCTCTCCGGTCCCGCGAAAGATGGCGTGCATTCGGTCGAGGTGCAAGCCGCAGCCAGTGGCTCCGCGGAGGGTGAGCGCACCTCCGTCAAGGCGAAAAATGTGATCCTGGCGACGGGTTCAGACGCCAAAATGCTTCCGGGACTTGTGGCGGACTCCCAGGTGCTGACCAACATGGAGATCCTTTCGCTGAAAGAAATTCCAAAGTCCATGGTCGTCATCGGATCAGGCGCCGTGGGGGTGGAGTTCGGGTCGATCTTCAAAAGTTTTGGCACGGAAATCACCATCGTGGAGGCGCTGCCGCGGCTGGTGCCGAATGAAGATGAGGATGTCAGCAAGGAGTTGGCGCGGGTCTTCCGCAAGCGCGGCATCGAGTCTTTTACCAGTGCGAAATTCGAGAAGCTGGAGAAAACCAAAACCAACGTCAAGGTCACCATTACCGCCTCCGATGGCAAGCAAATGGTGAAGGAAGCGGACAAGGTGCTGGTGGCCGTGGGCCGCGCGCCGCGTACGGACAATGTTGGCCTGGAAAAAACAAAGATCAAGCCGGATCGCGGATTTATCACGGTGAATGAGTGGATGCAGACCCAGGAGCCGGGCGTCTATGCCGTCGGCGACATCGTAGCCGGGCTGCCGCAGTTGGCGCATGTCGGCGCGATGTGCGGCATGGTCGTCGCGGCCAAGATCGCCGGGAAATATGCGCGTCCGGTGAAGCGCGAGCGCATTCCTGCCTGCACCTATTGCGAGCCGCAGATTGGCAGCGTGGGCCTGACGGAAGCCGCAGCCAAGGAAAAGGGCCTGGCGGTGAAGATCGGAAAATTTCCCTTCTCCGCCAACTCCAAGGCTTCGATTGTCGACTCGCACGAAGGCTTCGTAAAGATTGTTGCGGACGCAAAATATGGCGAAATTCTCGGCGTCCACATCATCGGCCCGCAGGCGACCGAGCTGATTGCCGAAGCCGTCACCGCCATGGAATTGGAAGCTACCGTGGAAGAAATGATGTTCACCATCCACGCCCACCCAACCCTGGCCGAAGCCATGCTGGATGGTTTCGGCAGCGTCGAAAATATGGCTATCAACGCGTAAGTGGCCAAGAATCCCACGTCTCAAAATCGAGACGTGGGGCACCCGCGGTTTTCCTGCAATGCCTCAATATTTTCCATGCTGCTGCATCTCATCCATCTCGGTCGCGTCGAATACACGGAAGCGCTGGAGTTGCAGCGCCAGTTGGTCGCGCTGCGCAAGCAGCGGCAGATTGGCGATGTGCTGCTGCTGTTGGAGCATCCGCCGGTGCTGACGCTGGGACGAAATGCCCATCGCTCCAACATCCTGTCGAGCGATGAGGAACTTGCCCGGCGCGGAATCAGCGTTTATGAGATCGATCGCGGCGGCGACGTCACCTATCACGGACCGGGCCAAATCGTTGGCTATCCGATTCTCGATCTGCGAGGAGAATTTCCGGGAAAAAAAGGCCCGCATCTCGGCGCAGTCGAGTACGTGCGCTGGCTGGAAGAGGCGCTGATTCGCACCTGCGCCGAGTATGGGGTGTTGACCCAGCGCATCGCGGGACGCACGGGCGTATGGACGCTGGCCGGCGGCAGCATTGCAGAGAAGAAAATCGCAGCCATCGGCGTGCATATTTCTCAAGGCATCACTTCCCACGGATTTGCCTGGAATGTGACCACCGACCTGCGCGATTTTCGATTGATCGTTCCCTGCGGAATCACGGACTGTGCGGTCACCAGCCTGGAGGAGGAAATCGACGAACATTCTGGAACGATGCCAACGATGGAGCAGGCCATGCATGCCGTCGCGCGCAATTTCGGCCGCATTTTTAGCAGACAAATTTTATGGACAGAATCGGTGGAAGCGCTGATTCAGGAATACATTCCAGGCAACGATTGAAGCTGTGCGTTCGGGAGAGATCGCCTCTTTCCATCCGGCAAAACAGGCAGGCACGCTGGTAGCCACGGGATCGCTGTTCGGCATCCGGTCATATAGAATGAGTATGTTTGGTGCAATTCGGCAGGGAAAACCGTCCCATGGCGACAAGGAAAATAGAAATTCCATCCCACATTATCTCTGAATTGAAACCCGCCAAGGGACATCAAGTTGCGCCCGTACAAGCAGGTGGCAGACGCCGTACCGAATGATACGAAACCGGGAAAATCTGAAAGCGAAATGAAAGTGGGAAGGAATCCATGCCAACCAACGTAGTGATGCCGCAGATGGGAGAGTCGATCTTCGAGGGGACGATTACGAAGTGGCTGAAGAAGGCCGGCGAAACCGTGCAGCGAGATGAGCCCTTATTCGAAATTTCGACCGATAAGGTGGACGCGGAGATTCCCTCGCCAGCCGCCGGAGTCCTGACCGAGATCAAGATCGCTGAGGGCGCAACCGTCGAAATCAACACCGTTGTCGCGGTGATTGCCGAAGATGGAAACGCGGCGGCATCGAATTCTGCGACAACTGTCGATGCAGAGAAAGAGGCCAAGAAGGAAGCGGTCGCGACCGCGCCGAAGAAGTCGAACGAACCGGATTCCGCTCCCTCTGCAACGGTTGCCGCCCAAACAGCGCAGCCGACGCCAGCGTCCGCGCCGGCCCAGAGTCCGAGCACGGGCGACACCAACGTGGTGATGCCGCAGATGGGCGAATCCATCTTCGAGGGAACGATCACGAAATGGTTGAAAAAAGTGGGAGACACGGTGGCGCGGGATGAACCCCTGTTTGAGATTTCTACGGATAAAGTCGACGCAGAAATTCCATCTCCTGCAGCGGGTGTATTGACGGACATCAAAGTGGCCGAAGGCAATACAGTCGAAATCAACACCGTCGTCGCGGTCATCGGTGGCACCGCCGGCGCGACTGCCCCTGCAACCGCAGCCCCGGCCGCTTCCGAAAAGAAACCTGCCCCAACGCCGCAACTCAGCGCTGCCCCCGCTCCTCAGCCGAGCGCAGCGACGGCAGCGGCAGCAGCGACCGGAGAAAAGCAACGTTCCTCCCCACTGGTGCGACGCATCGCGAAAGAGAACAATCTCGATCTTTCTCAGATTCCCGGTACCGGAGCGGGCGGACGCATCACCAAGGAAGACGCACTTGCTTTCCTTGGGCAACGAGGCAAAAGCTCAGCACCGGCAGCAGCTACCCCGCAGACAGTCACACCCATGCCCGCAGTGGCGCCATCTCTAGCGGCATCCGCGCCTGCAGAAGTATCCATCCCGGGCGAACTGGTCCCGTTGAGCAAGATGCGTTCGATTATCGCCCAGCGCATGGTGGAGTCGAAGCATACCAGCGCGCATGTACACAGCGTTTTTAAAATTGACATGACACGGATCGTGAAAATCCGCGAACGCGAGAAGTCAAAGTATGAACAGCGCAACGGCGTCAAGCTGACCTACATGCCGTTTATTACCAGCGCCGCTGTCAGTTGCCTGCGCAAAATGCCGATCGTGAATGCATCGCTGGAAGGCAACGCGATTCGGTATCACAAAAATATCAACATCGGCATCGCGGTCGCACTTGATTGGGGACTGATTGTTCCAGTGGTCAAACATGCGGAAGAACGCAGCTTCCTTGGAATTGCCCGCGGCATCGCGGACCTGGCGGCTCGAGCACGCACGAAAAAGCTGAAGCCGGACGAGGTGGCGGAAGGCACATTTACCATTACCAATCCCGGCATCTTCGGTGAGCAGTTCGGGACCCCTGTCATCAACCAACCGGAGACGGCGATCCTCGCAGTGGGCGGACTGTTCAAAGAGCCCACTGTGGTAACCGATGCCGACGGCAATGACAGCATCGCTGTCCGCCACATCATGCGGTTGACGTTAGGTTTTGACCATCGGATTATTGACGGCGCCGATGCGGGCAAGTTTATGGCTGAACTGAAAAAGACCCTGGAAGACTGGGATGGGGATATCGGCTAGACCGGATTGACGGTTGGTGTATTCAAGGGGTGACCTCCGTTCAGAATGACTCGCTCCCACAATCAACTGCACCAATTGTGAATCCGCTATAGTTAGATTTCGAGCTTTCCACCAAAAGGCGGGCCACCCGGTTCGCCTTTTCTTTTTGGTACGCCGTGCATATTTGACAGCTTGGGGCTGAAAGTCCCCTTTACATCCTGATGGAGGAGAAGCACTAACCGCGATATCTCACACGGATCGATTTCATCGGACAGCTCGGCGGTCTGATAGGCGGGTGGCCCATTCAAGCCTTCTTTTGGGCTTGAGTGGGTGAGGAGAATTCATGCGGCCAGCGGCTTAATCTTCCGGCGCTTCCGCTGTGAGGCTTCCCACAAATCCCGCTGCAATTGTGCCTTCGAGAAGAAATCCGGCGACAAAGAAAATGCCTCACCCAGACGAATGCTCAGATCCATGGTGACGGCGGTGCGGCCATTCAGAATGCGCGAGATCGTGGCGCGGGCAACGCCGATATGTTCGGCCAATTCCGTGGCAGAATGATCTCCCATGAACTCTCGTAGCAGCTCACCGGGACTTGCCGGGTTGTGCATCGTTGCAGCCATCGTCGTAACCTCACCCCTTAGTGATAGTCCATATAGTCCACGAGAATCGCGTCTTGTCCATCGAACGCAAATGTCAATCGCCAATTCCCACTCACCTTGACGGCATAGTGATTCTTCATCGTCCCCTGCAACGGATGAAATTCCCAGCCGGATCGATTCATATCCTCCGGAACCGAAGCGAGATTCAAAGTCGTAAGCAGGATACGTAGACGAGCTTCGTGCTTCGGCTGAATCCCGGCCTTCGACCCTGTGCGGAAGAAAGTTTCTACTCCGCAATGACGAAAGCTTCGGATCACAAAAACGAGTGTAACATACAGTGTTACACTCGCGAACAATCTCGGCACAAAGCAGCGGGTGCCCTCCATTCAAGCCTTCTTTTGGCTTGAGTGGGATGAGGAGAACTCTGGCGGCGAGAATCGATGTCCGCCGAATACTCCATACCTACCCGCGTTCTGTGCGGGGAGATGGCAGGAGGGCCTCATTGCCTGGCTGCGGATTCCTTCGTTATCTCACAGGCGCCGCAAGGGCCGCGTTGAATCCAAGACACCCGGCGCTGAAATCCTGCGTCCGTTCCAAGCTACGCCAGATCGCGCCATGC
>JAJZCA010000009.1:0-25928 GCA_021798735.1 Acidobacteriota bacterium
GACTGTGCTGGGCGAGCAACTCGGACCCGCCGCATGGCTCGGCGGAGCGATGATTCTGGGCGCGGCCATCACGCTGACCTCGCGCCATGGCAGCCATGCCGAGGATGAGCACCTGCTGGCGTGAACGGTGGCCTTGTGTCAGCGAACTGCGAGTGCGCTGGGTGCGCGGCCGCCATCTTTGGCCGGATTTCCTATTTTCGCGAGGTCGATGACCAGCCGCTCCAGCACCAGGCCCTTATCTGGAGGCGAGGAGCGAATCTCCAGGTCGGCGCGGGCGATGCGTTCCAGCATCTGCATCAGGTCGCGACGCGATTTGTACCGCCGGGCCTGCCGGATCAGCTCGTCGGCTGCGAACGGCGGTACGCGAAAGCCCGGCCAGAGCGCCTGCCAGATGGCGCGCGAGTCGCGTACATTTTTCTCCAGAATGACCAGCATCTGGCGGAAGGTGCGGGCCAGCATGTGCAAGTGCCCAATGGCCCCATCTTCGCCGCTTTCGCTGGCGTTGAGAAGCCCCCGGAGTAACAGCAGCGACCGCGCCGGATCATGGGCGGAAATCGCATCCGTCAGTTCGTACAGCGAACGCTGCTTGGCGGAGACCACCATGAGTTCCACATCCGCCAGGGTAATTTTCTTTTTCCGGTCGACAAACAGCGTCAACTTTTCCAGTTCGGAGGAAAGACGCATCAGGTCACCGTGCAACGCATCGACCAGTTCCCGCGCTGCATCGGACTCCAGTTCCACGCCGCGCAACTCCGCGGACTGCACGAGCCAGCGCATGGCATCGTCGTCCTCGGGCTGGCTGAGTTCGATGATGCCGCAGTGGTCGCCAAGCGTCTCGCGGATGCGCTCATAGCGGTCCTTGTCCTGCATGTCCATGCGGCGCGCGTCGCTGGGAATGTGCAGATGGTCGGCGACAAACACCAGCAGCGCTTGCGGGTTTGGGAGCGAAAGATACTTCTGGATCGCGGCAAATTCTTCCTTCTTTGCGCCACGTTGATACAGCAAACGCACATTGCGCACGAAGACGATCTGGAACGGAGCCATCAACGAAGGTGTGCTCGCCTGATCGAGGGCATCGAAGACAGACGCGTCCGCAAGGTCCACATCGGAAACGCAATAGTCGCGAAATTGCGGATCGATCAGCGCCTCGACGATTCCTCGACGACACTGCTTTTGCAGGAAGGCTTCATCGCCCAGCAGGACGTAGCCGGCACGGCGTGCGTCAGTGCCAACTTCACGCAGCAGGCGCTCCATGGCCAGGAAACCGCCGCCAAGCTTCGAGCCCGTGCCGCCGCGCATGTCCGCCATGGCTAAAAAGACTCCAGAAGATCGCTGACCAGCGACTGGGCAAAGTCGCGCGCCATGCGTTGCACGGCCGGAGAATCTTCCTGAATAAAACTCGATAGATCGGCAGTTTCCTGGTACTGGGAGTGGAACCTGAAGTGATCGTCGCTATAGAGCACCTTTCCCGCGGCATCCGTCAGCACGACACTCGCGGTAATCGTGATCAGATAACTGGAGGACTGGCCGTTCTGCGCGTTGTAGGTGAGCGGCAAAATGGTTTCCGTGAGAATTGTGCCGCGCAGCGTGGCATCGGCAGGACGCGGATGGTCGCTCTCCGTCACTCGATCTTTCGTGCGGCTGGTCAACTGCCGAACCACCGCATCGGTAAAGGCAACCTCTGTTTGGTAGTTCACAACATCGGTCTGAAAAATGGGGACATCGATGGTCCCGATGTCCGGCGGCAAGTGGGTCGCCGAGCCCGCAGCGCGATAACCGCACCCCGCAGTCAACAGCAGGAAGACACAGGCGAAGATGGCAACTGGACGCATAGAAAACGAGAGGACGTTCTGATTGTACGTTTTCGTGCGGCGAGTTGCCGACCGGGCGGTATCTGAATCTTCACCATAAATGCACATGAAGAAAGGAGCAGCCAAGGGCCGCTCCTTTCAGGGTTGACATACTCTTCACAGCATAAAATCAATGACAACGAAAATTCTAGGCTGGAGACGGTTGTTCGCCGGCAAAACCCGGTGCGCGTCCGGCATCCGGCTTCAGGACATGCTGCACATCGCCGCCAGGACCAGGACCATTCGGCGGCAGTTCAAGCGGCGGCAAATCTTTCCCCTCGATCAATAACTTCAACTCCACCGCATCGAGAGACTCGCGATCCAGCAGGGCCTGGGACATGCGATGCATCAGCGGCTTATTGTTCTCCAGCAGCGAGTGCGCGGACTGGTAGCCGTTGTCCACCAGCATGCGGACTTCCGAGTCAATCTGGCGGGCTGTTTCTTCGCTGAAATCACGATGCTGCGAAATTTCGCGGCCCAGAAAAATCTGCTCTTCCTTCTTGCCGAAAGTCAGCGGACCGAGGCGGCTCATCCCGTATTCGCACACCATCTTGCGGGCCAGTTCGGTCGCCCGTTCAATGTCATTTCCGGCGCCAGTGGTCATCTGATTCAGGAAGATTTCCTCGGCACAGCGGCCGCCCATCAAAATGGCCAACTGTGTTTCCAGATAGTCCTTGCTGACTGTGTGCTGCTCATCCTCCGGCAACTGCATGGTCAAGCCCAGCGCCATGCCGCGAGGAATGATCGTCACCTTGTGCAGCGGGTCTGCATGGTCCCGCAGCGCGGCAACAACGGCATGGCCGGATTCGTGGTAGGCGGTGGTGCGCTTTTCCTCGTCCGTCAGCAGCATTGAGCGGCGCTCGGCGCCCATCAACACCTTGTCCTTGGCGGACTCAAAGTCGTACATTGTGGCCACTTTGCGGTTCGCCCGGGCGGCGCTGATAGCGGCCTCATTCACCATATTCGCCAGATCCGCACCAGTGAATCCGGGGGTACCGCGAGCCAGCACACGAAGATCGACATCATCCGCCAGCGGCACTTTCTTGACATGGACGCGCAATACCTCTTCCCGTCCGCGGACGTCCGGACGACCGACAATCACGCGACGATCAAAGCGGCCTGGCCGCAGCAAGGCTGGATCGAGCACGTCGGGTCGGTTGGTCGAGGCGATCAGGATGACGCCGTCGTTCGACTCGAAACCGTCCATTTCCACCAGCAACTGGTTCAGCGTCTGCTCCCGCTCATCGTGACCGCCTCCAAGACCGGCCCCGCGGTGGCGTCCCACTGCATCGATTTCATCAATGAAGATGATGCAGGGCGCATTCTTTTTCCCTTGCTCAAACAGGTCGCGAACGCGGCTGGCGCCGACGCCAACAAACATCTCGACGAAATCCGAGCCCGAGATTGAGAAAAACGGGACGTTGGCTTCCCCGGCAACGGCACGCGCCAACAACGTCTTGCCGGTTCCCGGAGGTCCAACAAGAAGAACGCCCTTGGGGATGCGTCCGCCCAGCTTTTGGAACTTGGGAGCGTCACGCAAAAACTCGATAATCTCCTTCAGCTCTTCCTTCGCTTCCTCTACGCCTGCGACATCCTTGAATGTCACTTTCTTCTGTTGCATAGACAGCAATCGGGCCTTGCTTTTGCCAAACGACATGGCCTTGTTGCCGCCCGTCTGCATCTGCCGCAGCATAAAGAACCACAACGCGCCCAGCAGAAGAATCGGCGACAGTTGCAGCAGGATGTTGAACCATGCGCTGCCTTGCGAATCCTTGATGGTGACGCTGACCTGATGGTCTTCCATCACCTTGTACATATCGGGGTAATTCGAGGGCACGATCGTATGGAAATTCTCTTTGCCGGTACGATAGTGACCGTGGACTTCGCTGCCCACAATCGTGACGTCGGCAATCTGACCTTGCTGGGCATCGGACATAAACTTGGAAAATGGGATCTCCTGGTCCTTCCCCATTCCCACGCCGCTTTGAACAACGTGCCACAGCACGATGAGACACGTTGCAATCAGCACCCAGAAAACTACTGTTTTCACCGTTGAATTCACGAACTACCCTCGTTTCGAACGCTTCATAAAGCGGTAAAGAACCTGCACCAAGGGTAGCGAGAGATCCTTCGCTTCCCGATGGCACACTCCACCTTAACTGTAACTGTACTGTTAGACGCAGCAATCGGCCTGTACGTCGCAGAATTCAAGCCGCTTTGTCACAACGTACAACGATACTAACCGACAAGTGGAAGGCTCGCACAGCCAAAAAGCCCTCACCTAAATCTTACTCCAAGGGCCGCCGTGGTGAAGAATCGAAGAAAACCATGGAGTTACTTCTCGTCGCGGGTTTCGCGGATGACAGGAATGGGCTGAACGCCAACTGGTTTCGCAGCTTCTGGCCGGCCAGTAACCAGGCCGTTCGCAAGGAAGACACCGCGCATCCAGATGATGTTTCCTTGCCAGGTGACAACCGGCCAGTTCGCCCGGTCCTCAGAGTGAATGAGCATTCGGCTGAGTATTTCCTTCACCTTTTTCGGCCCTCGCGAATGCAGCAACTCCACCTTGTCTCCAGGTTGCCACGCGCGGATGCATGCGCTCGGCATCTGGACGGCGGAGTCCTCCGGTGGCGAACCTTGGGGCCACTCTGCGGTAAACCTGGCGCGAAACGCCGGTGCGTCGACAGTTCCGGGAACCGGAAGCTCATAAGTGGGCGCGATGGGCGTACCTTTGGCGAAAGAGCGGACAAATTGCAACTCGCGTGCGGAACGTTCGACGGAGACGCCTGCGGTCAACTCCAAACGTCTGCGTTCCCCGGAACCATGCCCGGAATAACTTCGACCGGACTCCAGCAACTCCAGCAGTCGGTGGGTGGCGTCAAAGTCCGGGGTGGCACCCGCCATCTCCGCTGCTGCGCGTAAGATTCGCCGCAACAGGCCGGGGTCTAACTCCTTTAGGCGCGCAATTTCGATGGCCAATTCCACAGATCCATGGGCGGTCGAAACGCTGCGGCCTCCGCCCCGGGTAGGCTTGCCAGGGAGCAGCAACATGGGCAGCAGGCGGTCGAGTTCTGCCTGCCAGTGCTGTTCCTCTGAGCGCGCGTTGTCCGCCATGTGGGCGAGCACGGAGTCAATCTGCGGATTGAATTCACGCAGCTTCGGCAGCAATTCATGGCGAATGCGATTTCGTGTGTGTGCCAGGGAATCGTTGGTTTCATCCTTCCGCCACGGCTGGCCAATTGTCCGCAAATATGCCTCAATCTGCATCCGCCGGACGCCCAGAAAGGGCCGCACGCAGCATGGATCGCAGCTCTCGCCGGTTCCACGACTCCCAGCGCTTCCCCAATGCAGCACTGGATGGATGCCGCTGAGACCCTCCGTCCAGGCGCCGCGAAGGAATTTCATCAGAACGGTCTCGGCCTGATCGTCAAGCGTGTGGGCCGTCGCCACTTTGTCTGCTTTACCGGCTGCCAAAACATCACGAAACACCTGATACCGCAGCGCGCGCGCCGCCGTTTCGACCGACTCTTTGTACCGGGCAATCCGTTGCGGCGTGTCGACGGCAACAATCTCGCACGGCAGGGCAAACTGTTCGGCCAGCGCCCGGACAAACGAGGCATCCTCAGCCGCGGCTTGCCCTCGCAGGCCGTGCTCGACATGCAGCACGCTCAGCACGATTCCAAGCCCGGTACGCCGTGCCAGCAGCACCCGCAGCAGCGCGGTGGAATCGGGTCCGCCGGAGACAGCCACGCAGACTCGATCTCCAGCAGCGAACAGAGTCGTATCCAACGGCAGGGTAGCCGGTTCTGCGGCGTTCTTATTGCGGGCTACTGTCGTCGTTTTAGCCATGATCTCGAGGAATGATACGGAAATTGAGCTGCATCCTTCTCTGTATGGTATCGCTCAAGGCAGCCGACGAATTCGCCTCTTTCACTGCGACCGCAAGCCGCATCCTGCGATCCATGGCGCCGTGGGACGCGTCTCCCGCTATACGCACTGTCCACCCCTCCGGTATACTTCACCTTTCATGCAGGTCTTCGTCATACTTCCCGCAGCGGGCCTTGGCACGCGCATGGCAACAGGTAGCGCGGGCCGCCAGGCTCCCAAGCAATTTCTTGAGCTGCATGGGCAGCCGATTCTGGTGCTGACGGTACGCGCCTTTCTACAGGTTCCCGTTGCTCATCGCATCTTTGTCGCAGTGCGCAAAAGCGAGATGCAACGTGTCGAATCGCAATTGCGAGAGTACGGCCTGATCGACAAGGTGACCGTGGTGGAAGGCGGCGATACCCGACAAGACTCTGTCCGCAACGCCATGAAGGCGCTACCCGCTGCCGACGAAGATATTGTGCTGGTCCATGATGCCGTGCGTCCGCTGATCGATTCGGCAACCATCCAGCGCACCATCGAAGCGGTTGAACACCATCACGCTGCCATTGTGGCTTTACCTGCCGTCGACACCATTAAGCAGGTGGAGCGCACTGCGGATGGAGCCATCATTGCGTCCACGATTCCGCGCGAACGCATTGTTCTGGCACAAACTCCGCAGGGATTTCGCTTCCGCCTGCTGCGACAGGCGATCGAAGCTGCCGAGCTGGACGGTTTTGTCGGTACCGACGAAGCCTCTCTGGTGGAACGCCTGGGGATCGAAGTTGCCGTCGTCCTGGGATCGCCGCGCAACTTCAAGATCACGCAGCCGGGAGACCTGGCGCTGGCAGAGTTCTATTTAGCGCAAAAGTGAATCTGAACCAAGGTCGCGAAAAAGCCGTGTATCCTGCCTAAGAAGGCCTGCATTTTCCCGTAGGCATGGAACTCCCCGGTACGCCGAGAAAGATCGCGATACGACATGATGAGGATTGGATACGGCTGGGACTCCCACGCATTTAAACCCGGCGTTCCCTTGAAAATAGGCGGCATTGCCTTCGACCACCCCGCAGGCCTGGCTGGCCACTCCGATGGCGATGTGCTGCTGCACGCCATCACCGACGCGTTGCTGGGCGCTGTTGCCGCAGGCGATATCGGCAGCTTCTTCCCCCCCGGCGACCCGCGATGGAAAGACGCCGATTCTGCCCTTTTTCTGCAAACCGCCCTGGAAGAAATCCGACACGCAGGCTATCGCATCGCGAATGTCGACACGACGCTCGTCTTGGCCGCGCCAAAGATTGGACCGGTGGCGGAAAAGTTGCGGGAGCGCGTCGCCGAGCTGCTCTCCATTGAGCCCGGCGCCGTCGGCATCAAGGCAAAAACTCCCGAAGGCCTGAATCAGGATGACGTCGCGGTGGCCCATGCGATCGTGCTGCTGGAGAAGCTCGACGACGACAGATTACTGGAACAAATGGCCGCGGCGGCAGAGCCGCAGGTCCAGATGGATGACGTGGTCAGAAAGCTGGTCGGCCGGACCGTCTCGTTGCCCAGCCGCAAGCCCGGATTCAATACCGACGATATTTCCTGACGGAAGCGCGCTAGAAGTGGTAGGCGAGGCCGATGGCCGGCTGCGACATGATGTAGCGGCGACCGGTGCTGTACCGGCTGATCCCATAACTAGGCGTATTGAATACTTGTCCGCGATACTGCACTCGCAGGTCCCAGCTTGGACTCAGTTGATAGGCGATTCCGCCGCCGAACAAGACGGTCGGCACATAGGTTTGTTCTGTGTCGTAGGTGGTCGTCCCAGGGCCGATTGGAGTGAAAAAAAGCATGCCACCGCCGCCTTCAAGAAAGGGATTGAATTTCTTGAACGGGATAGTTCGTACGTATGCACCAGTCGCTTCCTGCAATCCGGTATAAACTCGGGCGTTGAACGTGCCGGCGGAATAGGCCGAAAACTTGCTTGTGAAGTGGCTATAAGAATAGTTGGCTTCCACCGCTCCGTTGGGCGTCAGTTGATAGCGATACCCCAGGTAAAGACCCATTCCAAGGGTCGATTTAAGTCGGATCGGCGGATTGGCAGGCGCCAGGGTATTGCCTTCCACATAGGGCTGAATGACGCCCATGGCGCTGAGATTGATGTCCTCGCGGGCGCCCTGATCTTGCGCATGGCCAATCCCGGCCAGCATTGAAACAAGACTCATGATAAAAAACAACTTCTTCATTCGTTAGTCAACCTCTGGTCGATCCTATTCCGCGTTCAAGCTTTCAAAGCCGCCTGCGTAATGTGCCGCCGATAAAACCCGCGCCAGTTTTCGGCCCACGGCGGGGACATAGCGATTCATCTGCATCTTTCGATTCTTTTAGAAGTGGTAGGCAAAGCCGATCACGGGCTGCTCCATTACGTACCAGCGGTTTGTCTTGAATTGCGCGATCCCAAAGTCGATGGACATCAGCACGTCCGCCCGGTACTGCACCCGTAAATCCCAACTGGGACTCAACTCATACGCGATACCGCCGCCAAACAGAAACCCCGTCGCTTTGGTTCGCGTGCCGGCATTGGTGCTGGTCCCAGTGTCGTCGATCGGATCGAACAGCAGCATGGCCGCTCCGGCTTCGGCAAATGGATTGAACTTCTTGTAGACGAAACTGCGCACGTAGGCGACCGATCCCTCCTGCAGCGAATTGTGAAACTGCGCATTGGAGAAGGGGGCCGTATATCTCATGTTCATCTGGGAATACTGGTAGTTCCCTTCAAGCGCGCTGCTCGGTGTCAACATGAAGCGGTACGACAGCAGGACGCCCTTACCCCAATCTGAGGTCTGGGTAACCGCATTGCCCGTAATGGTGGGCTGGTAGGTGCCGATAATGCTGATGCTGGCATCCTGCCGGCTTTCCTGTGCAAATCCAATCGCTGCCAGCATTGGCAGCAGACAAAGCAAAAAAAGCAACTTCTTCATGCGGTAATGAACCCCTCATCCGCCACCTCCACACGCAGATCCTGCAACAGTTCCACGTGTAAAGTTTGGTTTGGCTCTGACTCGTGACCTGCTCCCAATTGTACCTGTCAGAATGTGCCTACGGCAGACGCGGACTCATTTTTCCGTGGGTTGAAGACCGTAGCCGACCGGCAAAACAGCAAGGGCAGAGAATGAGAAGTTCTCTGCCCTGCTTCCAACAATTCGCATATCGAGATTTCTGCTTGCGCCAGCTACTGTTGCGGCGGTAGCGGAGGAGGATTTTGTCCGTTCGGTGGAGGCGGTGGCGTTCCTGCACCTCCCATGCCTTGTTGTCCCATCATGCCCCGCCCCATACGTTGACGGCGCTGCTGCATGTCCTGCTCGAACTGCTGCTTCTGACTATCGGTCATGATGGCCTCCATCTTTTGATGGGTGTCCATCATTGCGGCGCGCATCTGCTGGCGACGCTGCTGAGGGGCCAATGCCGAATTGCCGCGGATCGATTCCATCTGCTTGCGCTGGTCCTGGAGGATGGGCAGCATCTGTTTTTGCTGGTCCGCTGTCAGGTTCAGCATTTTGCTCAAATGCCGCAACTGGCGCTTCGGACTTGGCGGATGATGGCGCCGCATCATGGGCTGTCCACCCGGGCTGGATTGCTGGCCTGCCATTGCTTGCGAGTCCGGCGGTGGGGGCGTTGTGTTCTGGGCAAGCGTGGCTGCGGGAACACAAAGTGCCATTCCGAGCAGGGCGACGCTCGCGCTCATTCGAGTGAAACTTTTACGATGATTCATCTTCAAGTCCTTTCTCCATGACACGCGCCACGCAGCCACTCAACACAATTGAATCTGCTGCAAATGCGCTGTCTGTAGAACTAGACGTGGAATGCAGACGGGAAGTTGCTATGCGCGAAGATTTCATGATCAATGCGATCGCTCGCAGGCCGCAGCCTTCCGTGAACAACTCGACAATTTTGCGCCACCTAAGCAGGAAGACCGGTCAACTGCCAGCGAGCAACAACCGAACTATGGCGTCGATTATCCCCTGAAGGTTGTTGGACAATGGCTGTTCTGCCGTTGAAGGCAGTCTGCGGATCGGGACGGCTTCGATGTGTATCCTGTTCCAATGGAAGTGGGCGGCCTGCTGATTTTCAATAGCATGTTTAGTTCACGGCATCCACCCAATCACTTCGCAGAACTATGGTGCGCATGTCACAGTACATTTCCATGACGCCCTGGGAGGCGCGAGAATGGAACGAGCAAAATATCAGTTGCTGAACCGGCAGCCTTGGACCGACGTCTCCTCGATTCTGTCTGCGGTTGAAAAACAAGGATTGAAAACTGGAGAGATCGGAGAACTTTGAACGCACAATCTAATTCGCTTACGATACACGTGCGCGGCATATTATTCGACATGGATGGCGTACTGATCAGCTCAACCGCCTCCGACGAAAAAAGCTGGTTGCGATGGGCGCACTTCCACGGCATGGAGAAAAGTTTCTCTTTGAAGGCCATACATGGGATACGCAACGTAGATACGCTCCGCGCAATTCGGCCGGATCTCGATGCATCGGTTGAACTCGAACGCCTAGACGACTTCGACGAAGAAGAGCAAGACGGCATTGCCGTTCTGCCTGGAGTACGGCGGTTTATTGCAGCGCTTCCGCCCGAAAGCTGGACCATTGTGTCCTCGGCCTCGGAACGGATTATGCGAGGCCGGCTGGAATGCGCAGGCATCCACGCGGCACACAGAATTGTGACGGCCAATGACGTAATCCACGGAAAGCCTCACCCCGAGCCCTATGAAACAGGCGCACGAATCCTTGGCCTTGCGCCGTCTGAGTGCCTGGTGATCGAGGACGCGCCTTCTGGAATCAAGTCAGGTAAGGCTGCTGGATGCAAGGTCCTCGCAGTTTTGTCATCGCATCCCGCAGCCGATTTGGATGAGGCGGACTCGATCGTCCCGTCACTCGATTTTGTCACCGCTGGTCCGGCTCCGGACGGCGCGATTCTTATTCATTTGGCAACGTAGCAGAATCCTTCACGCGAAATATCCCCGGAACGACGAACCACACGTAAGCTGGACCTCGACTGGCGAGAACAGGCCTCTGTGCTCGCGGAGTGCACTGAACAGACCCTAACCCACGACCAGCGCATCGGAACTGGTCCATGCTTGACGAGGGCCTGATCGCGCTGCTGGTCGACTTTACTGTCGGCCCTTGGCAGAGCAACACGCCGCTGGACAAGTATGCACGCGTGTGTGGATTCAAATTGTGCTGATTCAAATTGTGCTGACAGGGGCCACAGCTAGTGTCCTTTTTCCGCCTGAAAGTGAAACGGGTCGCCGCGCTCCTTCGCCATGGACTCGACGACCTTCAGAAACGCCAGCGAAGCATGGGAAAGATTCGCTGGCCGGCGATGCACGACGCGCAGACGCCGCTCAAACGCCAGCTCCGGCACGCGCAACTGCACCAGTTCTCCCCGTTCAATTTCCTGGCGCGCGGTCAGGCCGGGCAACAGGGCGACGCCGTTGCCCATCGCCACAAAGCGCTTGATGGCTTCCAGACTGGGCAGCTCGACGGCCATGTTGAGTGGCGTCTTATGACGCTGGAACGCCTGCATCACTTTTTGCCGCAGCGGCGATGGAACGTTATGCGCGACAAAATTTTCCGCTCCCAGCTCGCGGATCGAAACCTGCTTGGCGCGTGCCAACGGATGTCCGGGATGCATCACGAAAACCAGGTCGTCGCGATACACCACGATCGAGCGAATCTGGGGATCGTCCGGCCGATAGGAAACGATGCCCAACTCCACCGAGTGCTGCAGCAGTTCCTCCGCCATGCGGCTGGCGAGGGAACGTTGCACGGTCACGTGGATTTGCGGCGACAAGCGGCGAAATACATCGATCACCGGCAGCAAATACAGGCACGTATATTCATTGGCGGCCACATTCAGACGTCCGCGATGGAGCGAGCGCAATTCCGACAAGGCTGTGGTCGCCTCGCCACGCAGGTTCAGCAATCGTTCGGCATACTCACGCAATAGCTCACCTGCGGCGGTCAACGTAGCGTCCCGGGCTGCGCGGTCGAAGAGCACCTCATCCATTTCCACCTCAAGCTTGCGGATCACCTGGCTGATAGCCGGTTGGGTGCGATGCAGTTTGACGGCAGCACGAGAAAAACTTTTCTCTTCCGCCACGGCCATGAAGGTTTCCAGTTGAAACAGGTCCATCGGTTGTCCTTATGGAGCGTGAAGGCATGCTCGCGTTGATAATATATTCTAATATAAATAGTTGCTCGCATTAGATTCTCTTATGCTATTGTAAGAGAACAAAGGCTGTATTCACTTTTGCCCGTTACGAGGGATGCCGTGCATCAGGAACGAATTTTTTTCTTCGATACCACCCTCCGCGATGGAGAACAATCGCCGGGTTGCAGTATGTACATGGCCGAGAAAGTTCGGCTGGCCAGGCAACTGGAATTGCTGGGCGTCGATGTCATTGAAGCGGGGTTTGCCATTGCATCCGACGGCGACTTTGCCGCTGTGCGGCAAGTGGCGCAAGAAGTGAAGGGACCGCGCATCTGTTCCCTGTCGCGCGCCAAGGAAGAAGATATTGTCGCTGCCGCTCGCGCGCTGGAGCCTGCCGCTAAGTCTCGCATCCACATTTTTCTTGCCAGCTCTGACATCCATTTGGAATACAAACTGCAAATCTCTCGCGAACAGGCGCTGGAATTGACGGACAAGTCGGTCCGCCTGGCCCGCACCTATGTGGATGACGTCGAGTTCTCGCCGGAAGACGCCTCCAGGTCCGACAGAAATTTTTTGTGCGAAATGGTTCAAATTGCGGTCGATGCCGGCGCAACCGTCATCAACTTGCCGGATACCGTCGGATATACGGTTCCTCATGAATACGGTTCCATGTTCCGGTTGATGAAAGAGCGGATTCGCGGCGTTGACAATATTGTTTTGTCCAGCCATTGCCACAATGACCTGGGATTGGCCGTCGCCAACAGTCTGGCCGCGCTGGAAGCTGGCGCGCGACAGGTGGAATGCACGATCAATGGAATCGGGGAACGAGCCGGAAATGCCGCGCTGGAAGAACTGGCGGCGGCTATGCACGTGCGACACGACCAATTGCCGTTCCAGCACAATCTCGACCTGAAGCAATTGTTCCCGACCAGCCAAATGTTGGGCGAGATCATTACCTTCTCACCCGCACCGAACAAGGCTGTTGTCGGAAGCAATGCCTTTTCGCACGAGGCTGGCATTCACCAACACGGGGTGATGTCCAATCCGCTATGCTATGAAATTATGACCCCATCGCAGGTGGGGGTACCTGCGAACAAAATGGTTCTGGGAAAGCACTCCGGACGCCATGCATTGAACCATCGACTGAAAGAACTTGGTTACAGTCTAAGCCGCACGGACCTGGACTTGGCTTACGATCGATTTGTCGAAGTTGCAGACCGCAAGAAATCTGTCTTCGATCAAGACCTGGTCGGCATCATGCTGACGCATCTACATCAATCGCCAGTCGTCAATCAGCACGGTGGCCAGCACGGTTCCTCGAGTTCGACAGCTGTGGCAGCCCCGCAGCCTTAATCCGATAGCTGCACGCGAATCGTGACTGCAACCGAACGCTACAAGATAAATTGGCCGCGGGTACGACCGGGCCCCACGCAGGAGTTTCGATGTCAGATGAAATCAAGATCACGCTAGTTCCAGGAGACGGGATTGGTCCGGAAGTCACGCACGAAGCGGTCCTGATCCTGGAGGCCGTCAGTCAATGGAACGGCTCCAGGTGTCGTTTTGTGGAGATGCCGATCGGAGGCGTTGCCATTCGCCAGCAGGGATCGCCGTTGCCCCCGGCAACGCTGGAAACGGCACTCGATAGTGATGCTGTCCTACTCGGCGCAGTAGGTGGAAATGAGTTCAATTCCCTTCCGCCCGATAAGCGCCCGGAAGCCGGCCTGCTGCAGTTGCGGCAAGCCCTCGGCGGCTTCGCCAACCTGCGCCCATCGGTCGCCTATGCGCCGCTCAGCAACAATTCCCCGCTGCGACCGGAAGTCACGGAGGGTGCAAACATTCTGTTTGTGCGGGAACTCCTTGGCGGCCTCTACTTTGGCGCCCCACGCTCCTGGGACCGCGAAAACGGCGTCGCTCTGAATACCATGCTGTACACCCGCGAGGAAGTGGTCCGGGTGGCGCGCATCGCATTTGAGTTGGCGCAAAAACGCCGCCGCAAAGTTACGTCCGTGGACAAAGCCAACGTGCTGGAAGTATCGCAACTGTGGCGTGCGACTGTAACGGAAGTGGCAACACAATATCCCGATGTGACGCTGGAACATCAATACGTCGATGCCTGCGCGATGCACTTGATGAATACGCCGCGCAACTTCGATGTGGTGCTGACGGAGAATTTGTTCGGCGACATCCTCTCCGATGAGGCCGCGGTGATTACAGGTTCGCTGGGCATGCTGCCTTCGGCGACGATTGGCGGCAAGGTCAATTTATATGAACCGGTACACGGTTCGGCCCCGGACATTGCAGGAACGGGCAAAGCGAATCCTTTGGGCGCGATTTTGACCGCAGCCATGCTGCTGCGCCACTCCGCCGGACTGGAGCAGGAAGCGCAGGCGATTGAGACCGCCGTGCAGCGCGTGTTGGCCGCCGGCTACCGCACTGCCGATCTGGCCCGCACCAATCAACCCGATCAACAAATTGTCAGCACGAAAGAGATGGGAAAACACGTCTTCGAAGTTTTGAACGAAATTATCGATTGCAACCAGGCGATGCACGCGGTCTAGGTTTTCTCGCCGCATCCCCGAGTACGAAGCAAAATCTTCATCCTGACCCGCACCCACGCACCACAAGCACAGTGAAAGAATATGGCAAATAAAAACACGCTTTTTCAAAACATTTGGGACGCACACGTCGTCACCGCACCGGCAGGGGAGCCGGCCCTGCTCTACATCGATTTGCATTTACTGCATGAAGTGACTTCACCGCAGGCATTCGAGGGACTCCGCCTCGCAGGCCGTACCGTGCGCCGTCCCGATCGTTCGCTGGCGACGGTCGACCATAACGTACCCACAGTGGCGGCCGATCGCCTGATCATCCAGGACGCCATTGCGTCGAAGCAGATTGAAACTCTGCGCCGCAACTGCAAGGAATTTGGCATTGAACTGTACGATGTGCAGTCGAAACAGCAAGGCATCGTGCATATCATCGGCCCGGAACTGGGATTCACCAAACCCGGCATGACCATTGTGTGCGGCGACAGCCATACAAGCACCCACGGCGCGTTTGGAGCGCTGGCCTTCGGCATCGGCACCAGCGAAGTGGAGCATGTGCTGGCCACGCAGTGCCTGCCGCAATCGAAGCCGAAGACTTTTCGCATCTCGGTCGAAGGCGAACTTCCGCCTGCCGTCACCGCGAAAGATATTGCCCTTGGCATCATCGGACGCATCGGCACCGATGGCGCTACAGGCTACGTCGTCGAGTACGCCGGCTCCGCGATTCGGGCGCTTTCCATGGAAGGCCGCATGACCGTCTGCAATATGAGCATCGAGTCGGGCGCGCGCGCAGGAATGATCGCTCCCGATGCGACAACGTTTGCCTATCTGAAAGGACGTCCGCAGTCGCCCCAGGGGAAACACTGGGACGAGGCCGTCGAACATTGGAAATCACTGCCCTCCGCTCCCGATGCGAAGTTCGATCGCGAACTGGTCATCGATGCGAAGGAGTTGACGCCTTTCGTCACCTGGGGGACGCATCCCGGCATGGTGGTTTCTGTCACGGGAACCATCCCCACACCCGCATCGGCGCCGACGGACTCTGAACGCCGCGCCTACGAACGAGCGCTCGAATATATGGAGCTCGAACCGGGAACGAAAGTCGAGAATGTTCCTATCGATCGCGTCTTTATTGGTTCCTGCACAAATGGCCGGATTGAGGACCTGCGCGCCGCCGCGAAAATTGTCAGCGGCTATAAGGTCAACGCCAAGGTGCGCGCCATGATCGTACCCGGTTCGCAAAGCGTCAAAGCGGAGGCCGAAAAAGAAGGCCTGGATCGCGTCTTCCGCGAAGCTGGATTTGAATGGCGCGAGCCCGGCTGCTCCATGTGTCTCGGCATGAATCCCGACATTCTGGAGCCCGGGGAACGCTGCGCATCCACCAGCAACCGCAACTTTGAAGGCCGTCAGGGCCGCGGCGGCAGGACCCATCTTGTCAGTCCAGCGATGGCCGCCGCAGCCGCCATTGCCGGCCACTTTACCGATGTTCGCAATTGGGAGTTTCGCGCATAACTATGAAACCATTTCGCACACTTACCTCCAAGGTCGCGCCGCTCGATCGCGTCAATGTCGATACCGACCAGATCATTCCCAAGCAGTTCTTGAAGCGCATTGAGCGCACCGGCTACGGAGAATTTTTGTTTTTCGATTGGCGACGCGGGGCCGATGGCGCTCCTAATCCTGAATTCTCGTTGAACCAACCGCATCACCAAGGCGCGGAAATTCTGGTTGCAGGCCGCAATTTTGGCTGTGGCTCCTCCCGTGAGCACGCGGCCTGGGCGCTCAGCGATTTTGGCTTTCGCTGCGTCATTGCCCCCAGCTTCGCCGACATATTTTTTTCCAACGCCGCCAAAAATGGCATCCTGCTGGTCGAGTTGCCGGATGAAAAAGTGGCGCTGTTGCTGGAGCGGGCCAAGGTGCCTGGCTACCAGTTGCAGGTATCGCTGGAGTCGCAAACCGTGAAGGACGATCAAGGGTTCGATGGACCTTTCACCATCGATGCCTTCCGCCGCTCCTGCCTGCTGGAAGGGCTGGACGATATTGGCCTGGCGATGCGTCACACCGCCGCGCTGGATGCGTATGAGCAGAAGCATGACGCAGCGTTCTGGTCTGCTGCCAGACAACCGCAAGGAGTGAGCGCGTGAGCGACAACGGCAAACAGGTTATGACACACAATCCGAAGCACAATAGCATTCCTCTGACTGAAGGGTCCACCCGTGCCGGCGCGCGCGCCATGTTGCACGCGGTGGGTTTTTCGCGCGACGATCTGGCCAAACCCATCATCGGCATCGCCAATACATGGACGGAAATTGGTCCCTGCAACTATCACCTGCGCACGCTGGCTGAAGCGGTCAAGCAAGGCATTCGCGAGGCAGGCGGCACGCCCATGGAGTTCAATACCATCACCATCTCCGACGGCATCACCATGGGCACGCAAGGGATGAAAGCCTCGCTGATCAGCCGCGAAGTCATTGCCGACTCGGTCGAACTGGTGGCGCGCGGAAATCTCTTCGATGGCCTGGTGGCCATCGCGGGCTGCGACAAGAACATGCCCGGCACCGTAATGGCGCTGGCTCGGCTCGACATTCCCTCATTGATGCTCTACGGCGGCTCCATCGCACCCGGCCATCTCAACGGAAAAGACCTGACCGTGCAGGATGTTTTTGAGGCGCAGGGATCGTTTGCCGCAGGCAAAATCGATGCTGCCGAATTGAAGGCCGTCGAAATCAACGCCTGTCCTGGGGCCGGCGCCTGCGGCGGACAGTTCACGGCCAACACCATGGCCATGGCATGTGAATTTCTCGGCATCTCTCCCATGCACCTTTCCGGCGTGCCCGCGCTTTCTCCGGAAAAAAATGCGGCGTGTCGCGCGGCTGGAGCCATGGTGCTGGAGTTGGCGAAGAACGACCTGCGACCGTCGAAGATCATCACCCGCGCAGCCCTGGAAAACGCAATTGCCAGCGTCGCCGCCTCGGGCGGATCGACCAATGCAGTCCTGCATCTGATCGCCATTGCCCATGAGGTTGGAGTTGAGCTTTCCGTCGATGACTTCGACCGCATCAGCAGGAAGACCCCGCTGCTCTGCGATCTGAAGCCGGGCGGACGCTATGTTGCCACGGATTATCAGGAAGCCGGGGGAAGCCGCCTGCTGGCGCAACGCTTGCTCGCGAGCAATCTCCTCGACGGCAGCACGTGGAATGTCTCCGGACGTACGCTCGCGGAAGAAGCAGGACTGGCGAAGGAAAAACCCGGCCAGAAAGTCATTCATTCTCTCGACAAGCCGTTGAAGGCAACTGGCGGACTCGTGATTCTCAAGGGCAATCTTGCTCCTGAAGGTTGCGTGATCAAGGTCGCCGGACACGAACGCCTGACGCACAGCGGCCCTGCCCGTGTTTTTGAAAATGAAGAGGCCGCCTTTCATGCCGTGGAAGCGCGCAGCCTGAAACCGAACGATGTCGTCGTCATTCGCAATGAAGGGCCGCGCGGCGGACCCGGTATGCGCGAAATGCTGCAGGTAACAGCGGCCATCGCCGGCATTCCGGAACTGAGCGACACGGTTGCGTTACTGACGGACGGCCGTTTCTCCGGCGCCACTCGTGGACTGATGGCTGGCCACGTCGCTCCGGAAGCTGCGTTGGGCGGCGCGATTGCAGCACTGCGCGATGGCGACACAGTTGTGTTCGATATTCCGAAGCGCGAATTGCGCGTGGAGCTGAGTGACGAGGAACTTCAGGCGCGCATGAAAAATTGGCAGGCGCCGGCGCCGAATTCTCCTCGCGGGGTTTTTCGGAAATATGCGGAAAGTGTTTCTTCCGCTGCTCGAGGAGCCGTCACGAACTACTGATGAAGAGGATGATCATGGATAAGCAAGCAAAAGCAACGGACAACCGCCGCAGCACTCCGGATACGGCAATCTACAGCCAGCCGACGCCATTGACCGGCGCAGAAACGGTATGGGCAACACTTGTCGGCGAGGGCGTGCGCGATGTATTCGGCTATCCCGGCGGCGCGATTCTTCCGGTCTACGACGCGCTGCGAAAATTTCCCATCCGCCACATTCTGGTTCGTCATGAGCAAGGTGCGGCGCACATGGCGGACGGTTATGCGCGCGCTTCCGGCCGTGTGGGTGTTGCCATGGCTACCTCCGGACCGGGCGCGACCAATCTTGTCACTGGGATTGCGACCGCCATGCTCGACTCGATCCCGATGGTCTGCATCACCGGTCAGGTCTCCAGCAAAGTGCTGGGCACCGATGCATTCCAGGAAGTCGACATTACCGGCATCACGCTTCCTATAACGAAGCATAATTTTCTGGTGCGTCGCACGGAGGATATCGCACCGGCGCTGCGGGAAGCCTTTCGCATTGCGCAGTCGGGACGTCCCGGACCCGTGCTGGTCGACATCACCAAAGATGCGCAGCAAAATTCCGCCATCTTCGACTTTGCCGCCGCTGCGCCGCAACCCTATCGGCCGCATCCCATGCTCTCCGCGGACTCGACCTCCATCCGCGAAACGCTGGAACTGCTGCGCACCGCGAAACGTCCGGTGATCCTGGCCGGGCAAGGCATTCTGCACTCAGGCGCCATGGAACAGGTACGCGCGCTGGCGGAACGGACGCAAATTCCCGTCGCTTGCACCCTGCTGGGGCTAACAGCATTCCCTGCTTCGCACCCGTTGAATCTTGGCATGATGGGCATGCATGGCGAAAGCTGGGTCAACCATGCGATCCAGCAGGCCGATCTGCTGATCGCGTGTGGCATGCGCTTTGACGATCGCGTCACCGGTTCGCTTTCCACGTACGCGCCCAACGCGAAAAAAATTCACATTGAGATCGATCCGGCGGAGATCAACAAAAATGTTCGCGTGGATGTCGGCCTGATCGGAGACTTGAAGGAAATTCTGGAGACCCTGTTGCCGCGTTTGCCGGGCCGCGATGGCGCCGCGTGGCTGCATGCGATTTCCGCAATGAAGGGCGACGCTGCGGTGCACGATATCCAGCAGCTACCCGACAACGGCCATCTGTACGCTGCGCATGTCATCAACGACATCTGGCGCGAAACCAAGGGCGACGCGATTGTTGTCACCGACGTTGGTCAACACCAGATGTGGGAGGCGCAGTATTACAAGCATGACAGTCCGCGTTCGCTGATCACTTCGGGCGGCCTGGGGACCATGGGATTTGCGCTGCCGGCTGCCATCGGCGCCAAAGTGGCCTGTCCGGAAAAGGAAGTCTGGGTCATCGCCGGGGATGGCGGTTTTCAGATGACATGTCCCGAGCTGGCGACCATTGTGCAGGAACAGTTGAAGATCAATATTGCCATCGTGAATAACGGCTATCTGGGCATGGTGCGCCAATGGCAGGAAAAGTTTTACGACAAGAATTATGAGGGCACGCCGTTGCTCAGCCCGGATTTCGTGAAGCTCGCGGACGCCCATGGCATCCAAGGCGCGCACGTTCGCCGTCGCGCGGAAGTCGTCTCCGCAGTCGAGACGGCGCGCCGGCATCCGGGCACGTTCCTCATCGATTTCCATGTGGAGCAGGAAGACTCCGTCTATCCCATGATTGCCCCCGGTGCCGCGCTGCATGAAATGATCCGTCGTCCAAAACATAACCCGCTGGTCGAAACAGCGACGGAAGAGTAGGAGCCTGAACCCATGTTGCATACCTTTGTAGCGCTGGTCGAGGACAAAACGGGATTGTTGGCTCGCGTAACTTCCCTGTTTCGGCGGCTGAACGTCAACATTATTTCGCTGACCGTCGGCGGTACCGAAACCGCGGGCGTATCGCGAACCACCATCGTCGCCGAAGCGGCAGAAGATCGCGCGCCGCGCATCATGGCGTCGCTGTACAAATTGGAAGGCGTTCTGGATGTCGACGATGTTGGCCGCCATTCCGCGGTGATTCGCGAGCTGGCGATGTTGAAAATCGCCGCCGACCAATCGACTCGCTCGGACCTGTTTCAGTTGGCGGAGGTCTTCCGCGCCCGCATTGTCGATCTGGCTCCGGAGTCGCTGATGATGGAGATTACCGGCAGCGCCAGTAAAATTGAAGGACTGGTGCAGATCCTGCTCCAGGGCAACTACCGTATTCTTGAGATGGCGCGCACCGGACGCATGGCGATGCGTCGCGGACATCATGCCAGCCAGGTGCTGGAAGCGCTCGGCGATACCACGCCCCGGATCGATCCAAAAACACTTTCAGGTGCTTTGAAGCTCGAAGACGAAAACCACGCATAACTTACCCAAACGGAGAGAAACGAAATGGCAAAGACCTACCACGACGAAGATGCAGACCTGACATTGATCCGGCAGAAGAAGGTGGCCATTATCGGCTACGGCTCCCAGGGACATGCGCATGCACTCAATTTGAAAGATTCTGGCGTTGAAGTACGGATCGGATTGCCGGAAGGCAGCAAATCCAAGGCGCGCGCCGACAAGGTTGGACTCCAGGTGATGACTACAGCGGATGCTGCGAAGTGGGCCGACGTCATTATGATTCTGACGCCTGACCAGACGCAGGGAAAGATCTACGCTGACTCCATCGCCCCCCACATGACGGCGGGCAAAACGTTGATGTTCGCGCATGGCTTTAATATTCGCTACGACACCATTCATCCGCCTGCCAATGTGGACGTCGCCATGGTTGCCCCAAAGGCGCCCGGCCATCGTGTGCGCGAGGTATTCGTCGAAGGCGGTGGAACTCCGGGCCTGGTGGCCGTACACCAAGATGCAAGCGGGCAAGCGCTTGCGCTGGCATTGTCTTACGCGAAAGGAATTGGCTGCACCCGCGCCGGCGTGATTGAAACCACGTTTACGGAGGAAACGGAGACTGACTTGTTCGGCGAGCAGGCCGTGCTCTGCGGCGGCGTCAGCGCGCTGATCAAGGCTGCCTTTGAGACCCTCACCGCAGCCGGCTACCAGCCTGAAGTTGCCTATTTTGAGTGCATGCACGAGCTGAAGCTGATCGTCGATTTGATCTATCGCGGCGGCCTGGCCTATATGCGCCATTCCATCTCCGATACCGCGGAATATGGCGACTACACTGCCGGCCCGCGCATTGTGACCGATCAAACCCGTGCCGCGATGAAGCAGTTGCTGGCGGAAATTCAGAACGGAACGTTTGCGAAAAACTGGCTGAACGAGAACGCAACCGGCCGCAAATGGTTTGAGGAGCAGCGCCGGAAAGAAGCGCAGCACCCCATTGAGAAGACCGGGGCCCCGCTGCGTGCAGCCATGCCGTTCCTCGACCCCGTTACGGTGAAAGACGGAGAGGTCGAACCGGCTGAAAAGCCGGTACCCGCAACGGTGGGCGCGTAGCGCAATTGCATTCCATTCCATAACCCGATGAGGCAGCATTTCTGGAGTGCGCCTCATCGGCTTCTTCGCCGTCTCCTTCCGCGTCCTGATTTTTCATCCCATTTCCACGTGAAGTTTGTAACATAAAGGGATTCACGCTGGGAGTTACCGCCATGGCTTCTCCGACGCAATCGATTGCTATACAGGCCGACCCGCCACCCGGGGTTTCCATCCTTCATTCCCCGGAGTCCGAGGTTTTAGCGGCCCTGCGCCATGTCCGTCAGTTGGACGGTCTGGCCGACGCAGAATACCTGTGGCTGATCCAACATAGTTGGGAGTTCTCCGCACCCGCCGGCACGCGGCTGTTCAGCGACGGCGACCCTGCGACGCACATGACCATTCTGCTTGCCGGGGAAGTGCAGGTGCGGCGGCAGCATGCCGCGCGCGGAAGCCTGTTTATCGGACGGTCCGGTCAGATTACCGGCGTACTTCCCTTTTCGCGCATGAAGACCGCCGGCGGCAGCGGCTACGTTTCTGAAGCGGTGTGGGCGCTGCAAATCTCAAGAGACCGGTTCCCGGAGATGCTGGCTGCCATTCCTTCCATGGGCCAGCGCTGCGTGTCGGTGCTGTTGGATCGCGTACGGGAAGTCACGCGCCTGGAGCAGCAGTCGGAAAAGCTGAACGCCCTCGGCAAGCTGGCCGCCAACCTGGCCCATGAACTGAATAACCCCGCCAGCGCAGCACAGCGCGCGAGCAGCAATTTGATGGAAGAATTGCGCGCGTACGGCAAGGTAAGTTTTGAGGCGGGCCGGCTTTGCCTGTCGAACCAGCAGGAAGAACGCTATATGGAGTGGAATCGCAACATTCGCAGCGCCATTGAACACCGAACGAAGTCGCCGAATCCAATGGACGCAGGCGCTTTGGAAGAACGCCTGACTCGCTGGCTGGAGCCGCGCAAGTTGTCCAATCCATGGTCGATCGCACCTGTCTTCGCCGAAGCCGGCGTCGAACCGGAGGAACTGGCGGTGCTGGATACATTTCTGAGTCCCGAAGCCACCGACGTCGCGGTGACGCACTTCGCGTCCACGCTGCGTGCGGAGCGCATGACGGAAGCGGTGCTGGAATCGACTGCCAGAATTTTCGACCTGATTCATGCGATCCAGCAATACTCCCACATGGACCAGGCCCCGCTGCAGGACATTGACCTGGCACAGTCGCTGGAGAACACGCTGACCATGCTGCATTACCGGCTGAATCACGTAAAAGTCCTGCGCGATTTCGCCCCCAACCTGCCGCGTATCGCGGCCAACGGCAGTGAATTGAATCAGGTTTGGATGGCGCTATTGGAAAATGCTCTGGACGCGATGCAAGACCGGGGAACGATCCGCGTGGCCACACAAAATGCCGGCGATATGGTTCGAGTCGAGATTTGGGATGATGGACCGGGCATTCCACCGGAGCTGCACAGCCGCATTTTCGAACCGTTTTTTACGACCAAGCCGCCGGGGAAAGGCGCGGGACTAAGCCTGGATACGGTGCATCGCATTCTCAGTCGCTATCGTGGATTTATAGATCTGCAATCGAAACCGGGATCCACCTGTTTCCAGATCAGAATTCCGCTGCAGCAGGCCGGAGCCTATTGAGCCTGCTGGCTGGATTACTTTTCGATCTCTACGCCTCGCCAGAAAGCAACGTGATTTTTGATGGCGCGGGCAGCCGGCTTGGGGTCTGGATAGTACCAGGCAGCGTCGGAGTTTTCCTGTCCGTCAACCAAAATGGTGTAGTACCGTGCCTGCCCTTTCCACGGGCAGGTTGAGATCGTCGAACTGGAGCGGAAGTACTCGCGATCGATCGAGTCATGAGGAAAATACACGTTGCCTTCCACCAGTTGCGTTTTTTCGCTTTCAGCCAATACTTTACCGTTCCACACTGCTTTCGCCATAGATTCGCCTGAAACTCCTTCATCTACAACAATATCAGATGTGCTCCCTTTGCCCATCTACAATACAGCCGTTCCATTACAAGCGAAAAGAGGACGCACTGAACCGCGTCCTCTTTTACGGACTTTTTTTTGACCCCCAACGAACTGAACCGAGGGTCAGAAACTACATACTGCTGGAGCCGCCCGCCTTCTTCACCTTATCGATGTGGATGCTGTTGTTGGCGGAGTCAACCGTCGCTACAACCTTCACCTTGTCGCCATAGTAGCTATGGACGGCATCCGTGTTGTCGATGGCCCAGACTTTTTTCTTGGAGTCCACAAAGACAGCCTTTTGGCCGGACTTCACGCACTTGGTGACGCATGCAGGCGTGTGCATTGCTGCTCCACATTTGGAATCGCCAATCCAGCCCGTGAGGTGAGCTTTTGCGGTCTGTGCGCCGGCCAGCGCTGTCATACTTCCGAGAGCCAGTACAAATGCGATATGCTTCATAGTTTGCTCCTCTAATCTTTCATCCCCCGCGAAGGGTAGTCCATCTCTGGACAGCTAAGTTGTACCTACTCTGCTATTGAATTGGCAAGTCTGCGTGCGGTCCTGCCAAAATTTGGGGTCCAATTTTCTGCTGTACGGTAGCCGAAAATGGCGAACAATTTCCTTCGCGTTACTTCGCGCGCGCTTGAATCGACTTCAATCGTGCGTGGAACCTGTCGCGCGCCATCGGGTATTTCTCGATCAACTCCGCCGTTTGGCGCATGAACGGAATGCCTGTCCTGGCGGCATACGCTTCGCGAAACTCGTACAGTTTCGCGTATATAACGATTCCCTCGCCATTCGAGTCCAGGTAGAGATCCGACTTTACGGCCCCGTGGACCACCAGCGAGGCCGCCATTTCCCAATAGCTGATGACTTGGCGAAAATAGGCGTTCTCCTGGGTACCGTACCCCTGCATGACGGCAAGAAATTCCTCGGGCGTCTTCGGGTTGAATTCAAAGACCACCCAATGGCGCGCTTTGCGCAACACTTCCTCGCGGCGAAGGTCGTACAACTTCAAAATGATATCGGCATCGTTATGTGTTGCAATCTGACTTTCCATCCCTCTTCACTTTCCTGCTAAGTCAATTGTACGGGGCCCGTGGCCGATCACATTTTTTAACAGCGCGATATTGAGCTACGCGACTGTTGCGGCCACGGCTTCGACCGTTTTTTCTTCCGCCTCGCGCGCATCCCCGATGCGCTCTTCATAATGGCAAACCACCGTCTTCGCTGGCGTCGCCGCAGGCTTTTCCTCTTTACCCTTCTTGCCGCGCCCCTTGCCGCGCTTTTCTTCCGCCGCAGTCTGCTTTTCGTTGTTCGGACACACCAGGTAGACGCCCGACTTCAGCGACTTCTCCAGCAGGTACGGACTGCCGCATTCCGGGCACGTCTGCGGAACCGGCTTCAAGTTCGACGTGAAATCGCACTTGGGATAATTCGTGCATCCGTAGAAGTAGTTGCCTCGCCGTGCCTTGCGCTCCGCAATGTCTCCGGTGCCGCAGGTCGGACACTTTACACCGGTCAGGTTCTGCTTGATGTACTTGCATTTTGGATAGCCGCTGCAACTCACGAACTCGCCATACTGCCCGGTCCGCCGTACCAATTGCAAACCGCACTTCGGGCAATGCTCATCCAGCGGCACCGCGGGCTTCTGCTGTTGTTTGTGCGTCAGCTTGCGAATCGTCTTGCAGGGAGGGTCTTCGTTATATCCCGGACACGCCATGAACTGGCCAAACGGTCCATTCCGCAGCACCATGACTCGTCCGCAGTTCTCGCAGAACTCCTCTTCGGCCTCCGCGCCCTGCGCTTCCGCAGCTTGCAGGTTGGGCTTCCCCTCGTAGTTCTCTCGAGTAAATTTGCAGCTCACCTGCTCCACCGACAGCTTACGATCTGGAGCTGCGACTTCCGCCAACCCAGCCTCTAGCTCTTTCCTGTTCTTCGCCGTCACGGCTGCCGGAGCAATGCCTGTGCCCCCCGTGGTCTTTACCGTCATCGGATAGTCGAGCTTGCTCTCAATCTTCTTGATCGCCTTCTTCGCGTCCTTCTCCCACGCGGAGCTGGCAATCGTGACCGGCTTTTTCTTGTCATACGCTGAGCACGCATAGAACGAACCGAACTTGCCCCACTTCAACACCAGCGGCGCCCCGCACTCCGGACATTTCTCCGTCGTCGGCTGCTCCATCCGCTTGATGTC
>JAJZCA010000009.1:25938-27507 GCA_021798735.1 Acidobacteriota bacterium
GTTCTTATCGGCGACTTTCAATTCCTCCTGGAAATATCCATAGAAACCGCTCAGCAGATCGGTCCACTTTTCGGTGCCGTCTTCGACTGCATCCAATTCCACTTCCAGCTTGGCCGTATATGCCGGGTCGAAGATGTAAGGAAAATTCTTCACCAGCAGATCGTTCACCACCTGGCCGAGTTCGGTCGGATAAAACTTGCCCGACCCTTTCGGCGGGACCTTCACGGCATACTCGCGGTCTTGAATGGTGCTGATGATGGAGGCATACGTCGAAGGCCGGCCAATCCCGCGCTCCTCCAGTTCTTTCACCAGGGAAGCCTCGTTGAAGCGCGGCGGGGGCTCGGTGAAATGCTGCTCAGGTTTCAGATGTTTCAGGTTCAATGCCTGCCCATCGTTCAGCTCCGGCAAGCGATTGCTCAACGCTTCATCGTCGGCATCTTTCGTGTCTTTCGCTTCTTCATAAATTTTCAGAAAGCCGTCAAACTTCAGCACCGATCCGGTGACACGGTAATCGTAGCTGCGGTCCGATTTGGCGATGATGTCCACCGTAGTCTGGTCGAAGACTGCCTGCACCATCTGCGACGCGACGAACCGCTGCCAGATCAGTTTGTAGAGCTTGTACTGCTCATCGCTCAGATAGCGCTTGATCTCATCCGGCGCCAGTTCCACGTTGGTGGGTCGAATCGCTTCATGCGCGTCCTGCGCGTCTTTCTTGCCCTTGAAGACATTCGGGCTCGCCGGTAAATATTTGTGGCCCAATTTTTTCCCGATATACGCGCGCGCATCTTGCACGGCATCCGGCGATACGCGCGTGGAATCGGTTCGCATGTAGGTAATCAAACCGATCGTTCCTTGACTGCCGACTTCCACGCCTTCATACAAACGTTGTGCCACGCCCATCGTCCGCCGCACGTTAAAGCCGAGCTTGCGCGACGCATCCTGCTGCAGCTTGCTGGTGATAAACGGAGCTGTCGGATTTTGGCGGCGTTCCTTCTTTTCCACCGAGCGCACTTTCCAGTTGGCCGTCTTCAGTGCCGCGACAATCGCATCCGTCTCCGCCTGGTTTGGCAGCGAGGGCGCATTCACCGTCTCAACCGTCGCTCGTTTGCCGTCGACTCCCATGAAGCGCGCGGTAAACTCCTGGCCCTCTTTGCCGCCGCCCAAAGCGGGCGTCAACTGCGCATCCAGCGTCCAATACTCCACCGGCTGAAACGCCTTGATCAGCCGCTCGCGTTCGACAATCAACCGAACCGCAACGGTCTGCACGCGACCCGCGGACAGACCGCGCCGCACCTTGTCCCACAACAACGGAGAAATCTGATAGCCCACGATGCGATCCAGCACGCGCCGCGTCTGCTGCGCATCCACCAGCCGCGCATCTACCTGGCCGGCGTGTTGAAACGCCGCCTTCACTGCCTTCTGCGTGATCTCGTTAAACGTGACCCGCTGAATCGTCGCCTTGTTGCGAAGCTGCGGCTTCAACTGCATCTCTAGATGCCACGCAATGGCCTCGCCCTCGCGGTCGGGATCGGGCGCCAGGTACACCGCATCCGCGCTCGCCGCCAGCTT
>JAJZCA010000260.1 GCA_021798735.1 Acidobacteriota bacterium
CCTGCTTGTGCTTTTGCCATTAGGTTTTCGCCGTCGCTTTCTTCTTGCTGGTTACAGTGCCCTTGCGCGGCCCTTTGCGGGTGCGGGCATTGGTGTGCGTACGCTGTCCGTGGACAGGCAGATTCCGACGATGCCGCAGTCCGCGATAGCTCTGAATTTCAATCAGGCGCTTGATGTGCATGGAGACGTCTTTGCGCAGGTCGCCTTCCACCTGGCCTTCGCCTTCAATCACCTGACGGATGCGATTCACCTCGTCTTCGCTCAGATCCTGAAGCTTCTTGAACGCGTCCACGTCCGCGGCCTTCAGGATTCGCAGCGCGCGAGGGTCGCCAATTCCATAAATGTACGTAAGCGCGATGCGTGCCTGTTTATTCCGCGGCAGATCGACGCCAGCAATACGTGCCATAGATTTTTCCTTCTTCTCACTTGCTCGAAACAGCGTCACCGCTCCGAGCGGTTAGGCTAGCCGGATGTTAGAAACTACATCCTGCAGCAATCAACAGCGTGGATCAGGTTCTTCGCAAGCCTTTCTGCGGCTAACTCGCCCAATCCCTGCCGGCACCTGCAACCCCAGAATTATCCCTGGCGCTGCTTGTGCTTGGTGTTTTCGCAGATCACTCGCACCACCCCACGGCGGTGGATGACCTTGCACTTGTCGCAAATCTTCTTTACCGATGCTCGAACTTTCATACTGCCTGCTTCCCTCTATTAGTTAAGGCATTTTCAAAAATACTGTTCGTCATTCTGAGCGGAGCGAAGAATCCATGCATTCGCTTTCCTCAGCAATACAGAGATACTTCGCTTCGCTCAGGATGACGCCTCTCCACACGCTACTTGTAGCGATAGACGATGCGCCCGCGATTCAGATCGTACGGGCTTAGCTCGACCGCAACTTTGTCGCCTGGCAGAATACGAATAAAGTTCTTCCGCATTTTTCCCGACACATGCGCCAGTACCTGATGCTTGTTTTCCAGTTCCACTCGGAACATGGCGTTCGGCAACGTTTCCACTACCGTTGCCATCACTTCTATTGCGTCTTCTTTCGACAATCGCTGCTCCAACCCTCCCCAGCCTTCGGGGCCCATCGGTTTCAGATAAAACTACGAATATTCTTTGACCGCGAAGCGAACCTGCTAGGCCGTCAAAACCTCTGCACCTTCGGCCCCGACCGCGATCGTATGTTCAAAATGCGCGCTCAGGCTGCCGTCAACCGTCACTGCCGTCCAACCATCCCCCAATACGCGGACCGCATGGCCACCGGCGTTCACCATCGGCTCGACTGCAATTACCATGCCCTGCCGCAGTTTTAGTCCCTGCGCTCGCCGCCCGTAGTTAGGGACTTGGGGCTCTTCATGCATCTCAGTCCCAATCCCATGCCCGACAAAGTCGCGCACCACGCTGAATCCTGCCGCTTCCACCACTTCCTGCACCGCTGCACCCACATCGCCCAGCGTCGATCCAGGCCGCACCACCGCAATCGCAGCCTGCAACGATTGCTCGGTCGTGTCCAGCAACTTCTGTGCGGAAGCAGAAATCTTCCCCACCGGCAACGTGGTAGCCGAATCGGCATAGTAGCCGTCAATAATCAGGCCACAATCGATCGAAACCACATCGCCTTCCTGCAACGTGCGCCTGGCAGAAGGAATTCCGTGGACAACTTCCTCATTCACCGACGTACACAGCACGCAAGGATAATCGTGATATCCCTTGAATGCCGGCACCGCACCGGCTTCGGCAATCTTGGCCTCGGCAATTTTCTCCAGGTCCATCGTCGTCATGCCGGGCGCAATACTCTTCCGCAACACGTCCAACACGCCGCGCAACGCAACCCCGCTCCGCCGCATCTTGGCAATTTCTTTTGGCGTTCGAATCACAATCGCCATCGGTCCCTAACTCCGAAGCCGAACAATGGCGTCCGTAATTGCCCGAGTGATGTCGCCCACGGGCAAATCTCCGTTGACCTCGGCGAACCTTGCCATCCCGTGGTAATGCTCCACCACAGGAGCTGTCATCTCTTCATACGTCCGCATGCGCTCGGCAAATACCTCTTCTGTGTCATCCGGTCGCTGCACTAAAACGGTGCCATCCACATCGCACACTGTCTCGTTTTCCGGTAAACAGAAGTAGATGTTGTAGATACGACCACAGGTGGGACAAGAACGTCGCCCCGTAATGCGACGCAGTAGCTTAGTATAGCTAACCTGAATATTGACAGCAACAATCGGCAGCGTTTCTTTCTCGATGCTTAACTCTTTATCCAGCCAGATAGCCTGAGGCAGCGTCCGCGGAAATCCATCCAATATATAGCCGCGATACGCGTCCGGCTGGCGTAGCCGATCCAGAACAATCGCCTCCACCAACTCATTCGGGATCAGATGGCCTGCGTCCATCACCTGGCGCATCTGCACTCCCAATTGGGACGCGCTCTTCGCCGGATCTTTCCGCATATCGCGCAATAAATCGCCGGTGGAGATCTGCGGGACCGACCACTGGACCATCAAAATCTTGGACTGCGTACCCTTGCCTGCCCCCGGAGGACCCATCAGCAAAATCGGGCCGGGAATGAACTTGCTTGCCATTGGAGCGCTTGTCGAACCCGAATCCCTTTGAGCCGCTGGGGCTACCATGACCGCCTGCCGCGAACGCGGCCGCCCTTACCGGAAAAACCTTCATAATGACGCATGATCAGATGGGCCTCCACCTTGTTGATGGTGTCCATCGCCACCCCGACCACGATCAGTAGAGAGGTGCCGCCAAAGTAAAAATTGACGCCCAGTCCGTTCGTCACCCACGTGGGCAGCCGATCGAAGAACCCGCCCACTAGCCAGAGATGATTGAGATGAATCCCGCTGATCATGAACTGCGGAATCAGAGAAACAATAATCAAATACAGTCCACCTACCAGCGTCAGGCGCGTCAGAATATCGTTGACGTAGTCTGCCGTGCGCTTGCCCGGCCGGATGCCCGGAATGAATCCGCCATACTTGCGCATGTTATCGGCAATATCGTCAGGCCGGAAAATGATCGAAATGTAGAAATATGCGAAGAACAGAATGGCCACGCAGTAGAGAAGCTCATACATCGGCTCGCCTACATTGAGAGCATCGAAAATCGGCCCGAAAAAACGACTGTCGTGAAAGGAGAACCCGCCAATATTCGCGTGCGCCAACAACATCGGCGCGGACAGGATCGATGCCGCAAAAATCACCGGCATCACGCCGCCGGCATTCACACGCAACGGCAAGTGGGTGGACTGGCCGCCCATCAGGCGTCGACCGACAATGCGTTTTGCGTACTGCACGGGAATGCGCCGCTCGCTGCGCTCTACAAATACGATGAAGGCCACTACCGCCAACATCACTGCCAGCAAAATGATGACCGCAGGCACAGTAAAACCGCCCCAGGCCTGCGTCTGTACTTTCCCGACCAGGTCCCCAATGCCGTTTGGAATACCCACAACGATACCGGCAAAGATCAGCAAGCTCATGCCCTCGCCAATCCCACGGTCCGTAATCTGCTCGCCCAGCCACATCACAAACGTCGCGCCGGCGGTCAACGTCAGAATTGTCATCAGCACAAATCCGGGGCCAGGATTCGTCACATAAGGAACGCTGCCGGAGCCATGCACCAAGGTCAGCGCGATCGCAAACGACTGCACCACAGCCAGAAACACCGTCATGTAGCGCGTCCACTGGGTGATCTTCTTGCGGCCCATGTCGCCTTCTTTTTGCAGGCGGGCCAGCGGTTCATAGACGACAGTCAGCAGCTCGAAAATAATTGCAGCCGTAATGTATGGCATGATGCCCAACGCAAATACCGTCAGGCGGCGAAGGTTGCCGCCGCTGAACATATCGATCAGACCCAGGGAGCTACTGCTGTTTTGCGCAAAGAATTGCTCCAGCAGCTTGGTGTTGACTCCAGGCGTAGGGACGTGAGCCCCCAGCCGGTAAATGGCCAGGATGAACAGCGTAAACAACACCCGCTTGCGCAGGTCTGGAATTCGAAAGATATTTAACAGCTTGTCCAGCATACTACTCCTGCCTGTCTTACTCGCCGATCAGAATGGCTTTCCCGCCGGCCTTTTCGATCTTCTCCTGGGCCGACTTTGAAAACTTGTGAGCATGCACCGTCACAGCAACCGTCAATTCGCCGACGCCCAACACCTTGACCAGCGCATTGCGTTTCCGAACCAGCTTCAATGCCACCAGCTTCTCGTAGGTCAGCTCATCCTGGGCGAATTCCGCGATGCGATCCAGATTCAGCACGGTATATTCCGTGCGAAAGATATTTGTAAATCCGCGCTTCGGCAGCCGCCGGTGCAGCGGCATCTGTCCGCCTTCAAACCCGCGCATCAGGCTCGAACCCGACCGCGACCCCTGCCCCTTGTGGCCACGGGTGGACGTCTTGCCCATGCCCGAACCCATACCGCGGCCAATCCGCTTCTTGCCTGAGTTCGCTTTTTTCGGTGCCCGTAAATTCGATAAGTTCATGGTCCCTGTCCCTCAATTCGCCCGTGGAAGTCTGTCGTCCAGCGGGATGCAGCCAACCTTAAATGGTATGTATGCCGAAATCCTTAGCCGAGTATGCGTACCAAATGCGGAATCGCCTTTACCATTCCGCGCACCGACGGCGTATCCTCGCGCTCAACAACCTGCCGCAGGCGCGTGAAACCCAGACCCTTGATGACCTTCCGATGCTTGTCCGGGGTGCAGATGGCGGAACGGTAATACTCGATCTGAATTGTTTTCTTGTCTGCCATTGGATTACAACTCCTCTACCGGCTTGCCGCGCAGGGCAGCCACATCGCGCTTGTCACGCAATTGCACCATAGCAGCGAACGTAGCGCGCACCACATTGTGCGGGTTCGCCGATCCCAGACTCTTGGTCAGCACATTCTGAATCCCCACAGAAGTCATGATGGCCCTGACCGCGCCGCCCGCAATCACGCCCGTGCCTTCCGGTGCCGGCTTCAGCAATACCTGGCCGGAACCGAAACGTCCCAGGACCTGATGTGGGATGGAGGTGTCCGTCATGTTCACGCGCACCAAATGTTTTTTCGCCGCCTCAATGCCTTTGCGAATTGCCTGCGGAACTTCCTTCGCTTTTCCGGAGCCAAACCCGACCACTCCGGCAGATGCATCGCCCACCACGACCAGCGCCGCAAACGACATGTTCTTGCCGCCCTTGACGACCTTGGTCACGCGGTTGATCGAGACCACCTGGTCCTTCAGGTTGTACTGCCCGGCTTCCAGCTTTTTCTTGATCATTGCC
>JAJZCA010000261.1 GCA_021798735.1 Acidobacteriota bacterium
CGTCATATCATTTATTGGTGTCATCTATTCAGTGACAGAATGGGCACTCTTTGCTCAGCGCTTCTTTGAATCGATTCTTTCTGTCGATGAACGCATCCACCTCACGGTCAAAGCATCAGAAATCAATGGCCGTAAGTTGGTTTCCGCAGATCCTCGCGTCGAGCTGTATGGTGACTTTCGAATTGAAGTGCCTGGATTCGCATTTACAGAGGATGTAGCGATTTCAGAGCTTCGCGCCGATCCAGAGACAGTTGCGCGTCGGATCGTCCGAAATATCTTCGAGTTCTTTAATTGGAATGACCCAGACGAACAGATGCTTTACAACTGGCAGCAGAGGCTCATCCAGCGTCAATTCTGAAAGCGCCGTTGCTTCATATCGAATATGAAGAAGCGAGCAAGATCTAAACCGGTCGTTTACGAGTTGAAGTCCGGCCAGCCGCTGACCGCACGCCAGAAACGCGAGATTCAGGCGCTGGCCGCCATGCCCGAAGACAAAATCGACACTTCGGACATTTCCGAGCTTCCACGCGGTGCCTGGAAGAACGCGGTACAGGGTAAGTGGTATCGACCTGTAAAGCAACCTGTATCCATCCGTCTGGATGCCGATGTGCTGGCCTGGCTGAAGTCGCAGGGCAGCGGATACCAGACAAAAGTGAACATCTTTCTACGGGAAAAAATGTTGAAGGAAATCGGCAAGTAGTGCTCCGCACGAAGCGCCTTCCTAACCTAGGGCTTTCTGTTTTTCCTGCCATGTCGTCGTCCACCAGTTACACGCACAACCGCGCGCAGTGGCTGTGGCTTCTTGCACCATAAACCGCCGCTATACCCGCCAATCGGCCAGTTATTATCGAGCGAACCCAGCCATTCGCAACGAACCGAAATAAGAAGCAGCGTCCGGTACGGATCACAGCCTCGTCGATGCCTGGAAACCCCGCGATATCGAGAAAGTGGCAGGGTTTCGCAATCGCGCCGTCAAAATAAAAAACTTCTCCATAGCGAATGGGGCACGCTGGCTACAAGTCAGCAGCCAGCACACCAGCCACTGCCACGGCATTGATTTCGAATCATCACTGACGATCACTGTTCCGAATAGATCAGGTAGGCTTTGCGGCGTTCCATGAACTGTTCGATACCGTCCCGCCACGAATCGGCAACGGTTTGCGGGTCTTCATGATCTTGCAACGCTTTCAGCGTTCCTTGGTTGGCCAGCAGCGGCGCGATTGCATCCAGGTGATACTGGGTTGGATACATCTTGTACAACATCGATGCAATCTCAATGCCCACTTCAGGAACATTCAGTTCGTTGCGGTTCGTGATAACGAACTGCACCCCATTGCAGACCTGGCCAGCGTAGGGATACGGCGCGTGTGGAGTAAACTCCACCGCCATGAAGCGGATCCCTGGAATCATGCGGTGATTCAGCGCGCTTGCGAATTGTGTCGCATCAATCCAAGGCGCGCCAACCCATGCGAACGGCGTGTCCGTGCCCCGCCCCACAGAGATATTGGACGACTCGATCATTCCGAGCCCCGGATACATCGTAGCTTCGTTCAGAGTACGCAGATTGGGCGATGGATTTACCCAAAGCAACGAGGTTGAGTCATACCAGTCCCCGCGCTGCCATCCCTTCATCGGCACGACGGTCAGCGACGCTCCCAGATGCCCTTCCCCATTGAAGTAACGCGCCAATTCTCCCATGGTCATTCCGTGCCGCACCGGCAGCGGCATAAAGCCCGTGTAACTGGAATGGTCCGCATCGGAGACTGGCCCCTGCACAAATGAGCCGTTGATGGGATCCGGCCGATCAAGAATCACGATGTCCGTCCCCGTGTGCGCCGCAGCCTGAAGAAAATAGGCGACGGCGGTTTCGTACGTATAGAAGCGCACCCCTGCATCGCGCAGGTCAATCACAACAGCGTCCAGATGACGCAGCTTGTTTATTGGCGGGTGGCGTTCGGCAGCCGTCGCACCATACATGCTGACCACCGGCAATCCCGTCGACGCATCGGTGCTGCCAGAAATGTCGGTAGTGTCCATCTTCCCGGTGATCCCATGCTCCGGACTGAACAGCGTTGTCACTTTCAGACCCGGCACCTTGGCTTGCGCGTCATGCACCAGAACATCAATGGTGCGCCGTCCATGGCTATCCAACCCGGTCTGATTGCTGAGTACGCCTACACGCAACTTGCCGCCATGCTTTTTCTCCAACGCTGCCAATGGAGCAAAGTTTTCCTGCTCCAGTACGTCGATCCCTGTTTCCACTGTGCCGTTTCGAACTGGCCATCGCCGCATATCCGTCAACGATTCGTTATAGCCCGTCAGACGTGAGATTTCCCTTCCCGACTCGGGAATCTGAACATCGAGCGCTTGAGCGGCGGCGTTCGCAATTTCGCCTTCCAGGGGAATGGTATTTGGGAAGCGATCTGGATAGTTGCGATTACTGAGAAAAATCACATAGCTATCGCTCCACGGATCCATCCAGATGTCGGTTCCAGTCCAGCCGGTATGCCCGAAGCTGCCAACCGGAAACAATTCGCCGCGATTGCCGGAAAACGGACTTTCGATGTCCCAGCCCAGACCACGCAGAGCAACAGCGGTCGCAGGGTTCTGAGGCGTGGTCATCTTCTCTGCCGTCAGGCGATTCAGCGGGAATTTGCTCGTCCTCCCCGCCAGCAGGTCCAGCAGGTTCTGGGCGAAAATGGACAGGTCGTTGGCGGTACTGAACAGCCCCGCATGTCCAGCGACGCCGCCCATTCTTCTCGATGTAGGATCGTTCACCACGCCTTGGAGCATGTGATGATCTTCATCGTATTGAGTTGGCGCAATGTCGGCGCGCCACGACTCGGGAGGCAGAAAGCGCGTATGGTCCATTCCCATTGGAGCAAACACGTACTTCTCCGTATACGCGTCAAGAGTCATGCCGCTGAGTTTTTCGACCAGAGCTCCCATCATGATGAAGTTGATGTCGCTGTAGCGAAACGCAGTTCCGGGCGGACGGTCAGGCTTCACGGCAAACGCCATGTCATACGCCGTCTGTTTCCCCGTCCAAGGTTCTTTCAGCTCCAGATCCGGCGGCAGTCCGGAGTAATGCGTCATGATCTGCCGGATTGTGATATCGCTCTTCCCATTAGTTGCAAACTCTGGAAGGTATTTCGACAACGGATCGTTCAGCCGAAAGCGTCCCTGCTGATAGAGTTGCATTGCCGCCGTCGTCGTGGCGATGACCTTGGTCAACGATGCCATGTCAAAGATCGTGTCTTCCGTCATTGCCGCAGGCGTAGGTATGGTGGAGCGATTGCCGTAGGCCTTGTGAAAAACTACGCGGCCATCGTGGCCGACATAGACTACCGCACCCGGTACGGTATGCGCCTGGAGTGCCGAGGCCATGATGCGGTCAATACTGCTGAAATCCGGCGAGGGTTGTTGCTGCGCCCTCAGTTGCATCGTAACCAGAAGCAATACCGTCAGCGTAGCCCATGTCAGTATCGACTTGAGCCCGATGATTCCGTCGTTCCAGATTTGACTGGATGGAAAAATTGCTGTCGAGCGATTGTCTCTATTCTGCATATTCAATTCCTATCGCTTTCTCGCTTGTGTAGCGCAGACATGGAGTAGTTTGAGAACGCCGAACCCGGCAATTCTATTGAGTTAATACAACAGCGTTGCGACCTGTTTCTTGCAGTTCTTACAGCTTGAGACGATAGCTGCGGCCATTAATTATGCGGCAGGCTCACCGCATACAGATACCACGCCGCGTGAGGCAGCCACTCCTCAGTCCAACGCCAGTCTTCGTCCTCGCCGGTCCTGGCGAAACCCTGGTTGAAGGCAATTCTATCTTCATTGTTAAACCCAGATGTGATTCCATTGATAATGGCGCCCGGAGCACTGGTGTATTTGTAAGAGCGGAAGAACATATAAGGAGCATTGCCATGGCCGCTCCCCATCAGCATACTTGCGTCGAAAGGATTTCGTCCCATTATCCAGTGCAGTTGATTCCACGCGTACGTCTGCAATTGTCGTTGAAATGCGGGATCATCTTTATAAAGTGGGGCAGCCATGCGTGCCGCAGCCGCCAGTGAAGCAAGCCGCGCGTCTTCACCTTGCCACCATGGCGCAGCTTCTGTGTCATGCGGAAAGAAGTAGGCACTGCGAATTGTACCGTCTCCCATGCGTACCAACTGCCGGGCATAGCCGAATGGATTGTTCGTTTCGGACGTGATCCATAGTTCAAAATGCAACGAGCGAGACACAGCCTCAAGCACACGTTTTTGCTGGGCGGCACTTGCGATCTGCTCGTATTCCAGCAGGCTGACAACCGGCAGCCCTGCATCGGACGGGTGAAAGAACGGACGAGTACCATCATCCGCACGCCAGTAATTATGGTACTGTCCGTTTGAGATGAGGCGCGCTATCAGGTGGTTCGCTCGTTGGTCCGCTGCGTGGAGATACGCGGCATTGTGGGTCGCTCGATAGAGTTCCGTCGCCGCCATTAATGCGCAATAGTCATCGAGGATATTCTCTTTGCCATCGTTCAGCAGTTCGCGATTGTGCGCAGAGAGAAACTCAAACGCGTCTTCGGCGGCCTTCAGATATGCGGCATGATCCATGTCGCCGCTGATCGGCATGGTACTGGCGAGCGCAAGGGCAGCAATCGACATGCCCCCGCCCGAGCGGAAGCTGGCCTCATACGCGTGCGGTCCTTCCGCGATGCCAATCTTTTCCGTGGTGTCAGCAGCGTTCTTCTTTATCTTCGTTCGCGTGTTGGGATTGCCAATCGTACGATCCTTAGCCAGCTTGTCTTTTCCGGGCGCAGAGATCGACTGAAAGAAAGAGCCATCTGGCTGCTTCATCCGAACCAGGAAGTCTGCGCCGAACAGCCCTTCATCCAGCAATCGACGCTCGTACTCGGTGAAATTATCGTTATGGCGGGCTTCCAGTATGCGGTAGCTTTCAAGGCACGACCACGCGACCAGCGGCACCTGTTGCGGATTGAAATATGACGTAGGATTTTGATGTGAAAGATGGATGCCGTAGTCGCCAGTAGCGTCGTACCAGCCGCCTCTCACGTCGACAAACCCGCTCCCGTCCGGCAAGCGAAGATGCTCATCGGCCCGATTTATATCGCCGCTGGCTCGCTGGCCCTTGAAGTAGAAAATGGGGTTGCCCCCTGGGCTGACACAAACAGTTAAGACTATGTTCGCCGTTCGCTGTAGATTACTCGACCGACAAGATCACTGTAGCGCATTCTGATACTGGTCGGTGA